>NZ_JAAHHG010000282.1 GCF_010692555.1 Okeania sp. SIO3B5
CAGAACTCAGGAGTCGTATGGGAATCGCTTTAATACCATTTTTTAGGGCGTAAATTATCTTTTTTGTTAAAGGGATATTTCCTATAAAGTCTTTTTATTGCTCTTACTATTCGTAACATTCTTTTTTCAAATTGGTATTAGATATCTGTTTTTGTTGGATTGCGTTTCACTTAGCCCAACCTACATTAACCAAAACTATCAGATGTGAAAAAACCTGCATTTCGATTATCATCATCAATACCAATCAAAATTATCCCATCATCACCACTATAACTAGAATCTAAACTACTATCTGAAGTTGAAGTATAACCATTAGCAACTGCTTGAGTTTTAGCAATACCTTGAGAAACTACTTGTAGTAATTTACGAGGAGAAAAAGATTCTAATTCTACATAAAATCCTGCCTCTAACCACTCTAGTTCATCTTTTGATAAAGTTTGCTTGACTTCTACTGGTATTTTTCGCCCTTGTTCTGCTGATTCATCCGAATTTAAAATCCACATATTTTTACTAGGAAATACATGACGTGGCAATAATCCTAAATCATAAATAATTAGATTATTTCCGCTAAACCATTTAGGACTATTTCGCAGTTCATTGATCGTCGTAACTCCATGGGGGGTAGCACTATGAAAAGCATAAACTTTTAAGTCTGGATTTTGTTTTAACATTTGCATTACTGTACTAAAAATATTTTGGGGATATCCATCAATACTTAGTACAGCGCAATTATGTTCAAAGTGGAAATTATTAGCTATTAAAAACTGAGCAATTTCGGCAGTGTCACAAACAATAACTCTGTCAAAACTATAAGCTTTAACTTCAGAATTAATTTCTATAGGTTCACTCATTTCTTTGGAGGGAGCTAAAACATTTGTCACCTCACCATTAACTTCTTCCCAACGACTCAACCAATGGGGAATTTCACTTTGATGAAACTGAAGTGGTTGAGGTATTTTATGTTGAATGCTTAGTAGTCGCATACCAAAATAAATTAAGAATATTCCTAAACCAATACCTAACAAAAATAAGAAAAATGCTGTATTTGTTACGGTGGAGAATTTAAAAAACCAAACTAAAACAGCAACTAGAATTAATCCTGCAATAATTGGTATAGCTCTGGCAAAACTTCTTCTGGTTTTAGGTTGACACTGCTTTGATTGACTACCCCAAATAAAAAGTAATATCAATGCTAAAAATATTACAGATAAAAATATTTTTATTCCTAGATGAATAGGAATTGCAGATGCGCCTAAAAATACGCCTAAAAATATGCCTAAGAATAATACTAGAAAAGCTGAACATCCCGAGGGGTCAATATTGTTTTTATTCACGAACCGTTTTTCTATCAAATACCACAACTGCTTAGGAGTAAAAAACAAGGTATTTTCAGAGGAAATAGTCTGAATAGAATTGTTGAAAAATATATCTGTAAATCTACTTCCTGCTTTTGGATCAAAAGCAAAAGGATGATTACAATTTTTACATCTACCCCCAGCTTCTGTTCTTTCTTTTAAATTATTATCTGTGTTACATTTGACGCATTTCATCTATTTACTCCCTAACTAAAAATTTGACCATTCAATAAAATATTATAATCTTCTCTTTGACGAATTAATCTATGCTGATTTTTTTCTAACAAAACTTCAGCAGGACGAGGTCTATTTCATTAATTGATAATGGATAATTGATAATTGATAATTACCTCGGGTTTTAACTGTTACGGAATTGAATATAAGGAATATTTTCTTTTTTCATCTATTTACTCCCTAACTAAAAATTTGACCATTCAATAAAATATTATAATCTTCTCTTTGACGAATTAATCTATGGCTACTTTTTTCTAACAAAACTTCAGCAGGACGGGGTCTATTTCATTAATTGATAATGGATAATTGATAATTGATAATTACCTCGGGTTTTAACTGTTACGGAATTGAATATAAGGAATATTTTCTTTTTTCATCTATTTACTCCTTAACTAAAAATTTGACCATTCAATAAAATATTATAATCTTCTCTCTGACGAATTAATCTATGGCTACTTTTTTCTAACAAAACTTCAGCAGGACGGGGTCTATTTCATTAATTGATAATGGATAATTGATAATTGATAATTACCTCGGGTTTTAACTGTTACGGAATTGAATATAAGGAATATTTTCTTTTTTCATCTATTTACTCCTTAACTAAAAATTTGATCATTCAGTAAAACATTATAATCTTCTCTTTGACGAATTAATCTATGGCTACTTTTTTCTAACAAAACTTCAGCAGGACGAGGTCTATTTCATTAATTGATAATGGATAATTGATAATTGATAATTACCTCGGGTTTTAACTGTTACGGAATTGAATATAAGGAATATTTTCTTTTTTCATCTATTTACTCCCTAACTAAAAATTTGACCATTCAGTAAAACATTATAATCTTCTCTTTGACGAATTAATCTATGGCTACTTTTTTCTAACAAAACTTCAGCAGGACGAGGTCTATTTCATTAATTGATAATGGATAATTGATAATTGATAATTACCTCGGGTTTTAACTGTTACGGAATTGAATATAAGGAATATTTTCTTTTTTCATCTATTTACTCCTTAACTAAAAATTTGATCATTCAGTAAAACATTATAATCTTCTCTTTGACGAATTAACCTATGCTGATTTTTTTCTAACAAAACTTCAGCAGGACGGGGTCTATTTCATTAATTGATAATGGATAATTGATAATTGATAATTATCTCGGGTTTTAACTGTTACGGAATTGAATATAAGGAATATTTTCTTTTTTCATCTATTTACTCCTTAACTAAAAATTTGATCATTCAGTAAAACATTATAATCTTCTCTTTGACGAATTAATCTATGCTGATTTTTTTCTAACAAAACTTCAGCAGGACGAGGTCTATGTAAAAAATGAGAAGACATTGCATAACCATAAGCACCCGTATCCAATATAGCTAAAATATCTCCTTTTTCTAAAGCAGGTAACTGACAATTTTTACCCAAATAATCACGGGAATAAGTAGTATTGCCACAAACATCTGTTAAATATAAATCTGACTTATTTATTTCCCGAAAACTAACAATTTCTCGATAACCCCCATGCACAGATGGCACAGATAAATTAGCCACAGTTGTGTCAACTCCAACTATTTGTTTATCTCCCTGCCATTTCACAGAAATAACTTTAGTTAAAATTTGACCTGAACCAGCAATAGCTGCCCTACCAGGTTCAATAATTAATTTAATTTTTATGCCTACTTTTTCTATTGCTGCTGTTAACTCCGCACCAAAAGTTTGCCAGTCAAAAGCTATCCCATTGTGATGATAAGGATAACCAAAACCACCACCAAAATCTAAATATTCCCAGTCTGGTAAAAATTTACCAGTTGCTAATATTGGTTCAATTACTTGAGTAAAAGCTTTAGTAGCATTTGTGCCAGTACCTCGATAAAAATGTAAACCACTCAGTTTTAAACCGACGGAGTTTGTAATTTGAATTGCTTGGGAAAATTCCTCTTGTCGAACACCAATACGACTTTCTCCCGTTAGTTCTGGTAAATTCAGTCTCAAGCCTAATTTTGGCGTAATTTCTCTGGCAAACTTATCTATATATATGTCACAAAATAACTGTAGTTGACTCACACTATCTAAATTAAAAGTAGTTACCCCCCAGTTTAATAGTTGTGAAAATTCTTGAGCGTTTAAGTTACTCCCGCTATAGACAATTTTATCAGGGGAAAAACCTGCTTTTAATCCCAGAAAAACATCCCCCGGTGTATTAGCATGAAGACCCCATTTATACTTTTGAAAAATTTGTAATAAAGATACATTGCCATTAGTTACACTGGCAAAATGAAATTCTGTGTGGGGATAGGGAATAGATTCAGTAATATGATTTATCGTTTTTCTGAGAATCTCACTATCATAAACATACAGAGGAGAACCATAATTTTCTAGTAATTCGTGGGCAAATTCCAGAGAAAAAAGAGTAACAAAATTTGGCATATTTTCTACCATATTTAATTAGGGTTTGCGCTCAAAAGTCTTTTAGCAGGGGGAGGAGTCAGGAGTCAGGAGTCAGGAGTTAAGATAAATGGGAATTTAGAGGAGATAGGAGTAAGAATTGTAAGTAAGATATATTTTTTCCTAATAGACATCTCCAGAAAATAAACTTGCCCTTTATTTGCTATAAACTAGGATTGTAAAAGTCACTCAAAAAATCATTTTCCGTATTTTTTTCCTAAAAACATCTTCCCTGTTCTCTGTTCCTTGCTCCCTATTCCCTATTTCCTACTTTTACAAAAAGTCTATGTTGTTCATTAATTGATAATGGATAATGGATAATGGATAATGGATAATTACCTCTGGTTAAAACCGAGAGGATTGAATATAAGGAAATATTATTTATTTTTTCCCCTTAAAAGGGGAGGCTTTAAACCAGAATTATTTAATTATTAATTATTAATTATTCGGTAACAATGACAAAAATAGGTTGTACTGCATAAGTCCTAATCATGTCCGGATAATTAGCAATCAAAAAACTTTCTCCTTCTATTCTTCTTTCTTCCCTCCTGACTCCTGTCTCCTGTCTCCTGACTCCTCAGCAAATTTAATTTTTAACCTGCTCTATCCACTTCCACCACCAAGGCGGTAATAATAAAGGATTATACCCAGAATTACTAATAGTAGATTCTCCTAAAATTGTTACTCGCCAAATTTCCCAAATCATTAATAACCAGAGAATTTCACCCACACGCCTATTCCTAATTTGCCCCCCTAATTTTCCTTGAATTATCCTAATAGCTATATCCGAAATAAATCTACCTTCTGCTTGTAAAACATCTGGGTTTAACCATTGCCTAATTTCTGACCATAATTCATTTAAACACCAATAACTTAAAGGTACTCCCATCCCTCTTTTTTCTCGCCAAACAACTTCCGGTGGTAACCAAGACTCTACTGCTTTTTTCAATATATATTTTTCCTTTGAACCTTTTAAATTAAATTCTCCTGGTATTTGAAAAGTCCACTCAGTTAGCTCTAAATCACAAAAAGGCGACCGCACAACTAACCCATTAGCAAATGCCAAATTTGTTGCCCTAGGATGAATATTTTGTGCCCCTTTCAAAATCAAACTAGCACGACGTAACTTATGGATTAATCCAGTACAAAAATTATCATCTAAAGCAAATTCTATCCACTTTTCTGCTGAGATATTTTTTACTTTTTCATAAATTTGTGGTTGAAAAACTTTCTGTTCATAACCCCATAATTTATGAAAAGTCTGCAAATATCGTTGAATAAAATTTTCTTGTCTATTGTAAACAGAAGCAGCAATAATTGGTTTATTCGTCCACCCAGCAAATAATTGATCTCCTCCTTCCCCATTGAAAATTACAGAAACTTCTTGAGCTGCAGTTTTACATAATAAATATAAAGGTACTGTCACCCCATCACCAAAAGGTAAATCTAAAGCCTTAACTGTATCTAATAAAGCACCTTTAATTAACTTTGGAGTTACAGATACTTTCATTAAAGGTATATCTAAATGTTGAGCAACTTTTTCTGCATATTCCCATTCTGAAAAACTATTTCTCCCAAAATCTAGAGTATATGCACGCACTTTTATTCCCGCTTGTACTAATAAAGCTGCAACTATTGAAGAATCTAAACCTCCTGAAAGAAAAACTCCTACTGGTTCAGAATTTAAGTCAATAATTTGCCGATTAATCGCATTTTTAAGTAGAGATTGTAATTCTATAATTGCGTTATTTTTGTCTTCAACTTGTACGAGATTTTCTCGCCAGCCATAATGACGTTGAATTTGTATTTCTGGTTCCAAAAAAATTTGTTCTATTCCTGCTGGTACTGCAAAAATATTCTCTACTGGAGTCAGTGGTGTCGGTACATAAGAGAAACAAGTATAACCATAAAATCCAGGAATACTAATAGATGATTCATAAATAATAGGTAATAATAACTTGAATTTAGAAGCAAACCAAATAACTTTTCCTATTTGCGCCCAATATAAAGGTACTCTCCCAAAAGGTTCTCTACCTAAAATTAATTGGTTATTTTCTAACTTTATCCAAGCATCAATAGTATTAGAAATACCAGATGCAGAGAGAGAGGCAATTAAATTATTATCTATGGTTAGTGGTGCTTTTTCTGCACCAATATAACTAATCCCAGCAATAAATTTTTCCCCGTTAACATTAAACACTTTTGCGTTCTTCTCTCCAGTCACTCTAGAGAGAATATTATTTAATCCTTGTGGGAAACCATGTCCCCAATAACCAATAAATTGATATTGCACTTAACTACAAAATCTTACTTAACTGTAAACTCAGTTCGACTGAGAAAGCGATCGCCTAAATACATCTCCACCTGCCAATTTCCCACAGGTGAAGCAGGATGAAATTTATACTTACAAGAAGTCGGCCAAACTGCTTTATTAATTTGCTTAGTTTGATAACTATTTTGATGACTAATTTCACCATTAGAATTAATCCAATTGCACCTTAAAGAAAGTTTTTTTCCTATTGGTGCATCTTGTAGAGTTACCCTATAAAATACTTCTGGATTTTTTTGACTATCTATTATAGTTAAACTTTTTCTACCACTATTTGTTTCAAATGTCAACTGACTTTGTCCTGAATTAGTATAGACATTATTTAATGCTTGTTTTTGAGTCTGAAACCATAAAAAACTAGCAGCTATAACTACTGCCAGCCCAGAAAACACCCCCACAGTAATCAATTTATTTCGCTTCTTCTCTGCTACCAGTGCTTCTCGCCTTCGCCACTGCATCATTGCCTCATCTACCAAGTCAGTAGGCAAATTTAGCTCTTGTAAAATTTGCTGCATCTGTTCTCGATCAATTTCTTCATCGCGCTGTTTAGATAATTGCTCAACTTCTGCCACCAGTTGAGTAAATTGTGCTTGTGTCAGTCGTTCTTCTGTCATATATTTCAAATTCAGTTGAATACTAGACATCTCCAGAAAAGAGGGAGTAGGGAGTAGAAAGATACGATCAGGGGTTCTATATAATTAAGTAGCTGAGAAAAGGATAAGAATAATAGTCAGAATTATCTAGGGATATTCCGGCATTCTATCTCTACATTGAATGGAAGTAGAAAGTGCGATCGCCGTATCACCGGATTTCATTTTAGGATATGGTGAGAAAAAGGTTGAAAAATACTCCCCATCTCCTCATTTCCCCATCTCCCCATCTCCCCATCTCGCCTCTCCGCGTCCCCGTGTCACCGCGTCTCCGTGTCAAATCTTAAAAATCTCCTCATCTCCCCATCTCCCCATCTCGCCTCTCCGCGTCCCCGTGTCACCGCGTCTCCGTGTCAAATCTTAAAAATCTCCCCATCTCCCCATCTCCCCATCTCGCCTCTCCGCGTCCCCGTGTCACCGCGTCTCCGTGTCAAATCTTAAAAATCTCCCCATCTCCCCATCTCCCCATCTCCCTACTCCCCATGTCGCTGCTGATGCCATTGCCAAGCATGGTTAACAATATCTTGCACCTCTGGATATTTCGGAGACCAACCCAATACTTTCCTTACTTTGTCGCTACTTCCTACCAAAATTGGTGCATCTCCTGGCCTGCGATCGCATTCTACTACTTTAAAATCTTTTCCAGTTACCTTCTTAACCGTTTCTATCACTTCCCTGACAGAAAACCCATTACCATTACCCAGATTAAATACTTCACTATCACCACCATTCAATAAATATTCTAACCCCAACACATGAGCATCCGCCAAATCACATACATGAATATAATCCCGAATACAAGTACCATCATGGGTAGAATAATCTGTACCAAAAATTGATATAGCATCTCGCTTACCTAATGCTGCCAATAAAACCAGTGGAATTAGATGAGTTTCCGGATTATGATCTTCTCCAGTTAAACCATTAGGATGCGCCCCTGCTGCATTAAAGTATCGAAAACAAACAGACTTAAAATCATAAGCAACCTCAAAGTCCGAAAGTATTTGCTCTACCATCAATTTACTCGCCCCATAAGGGTTAATCGGATTTTTGGGGTGGTCTTCAGGAATAGGACTACTCTGTGGTTCCCCGTAAATAGCCGCAGTAGAAGAAAATACAAATTTTTTCACAGATGCTGCCAACATTGCTTCTAATAATGTCAGCGTACCTACTACATTATTGTGATAATATTTTTGGGGGTCTTTAACTGACTCTCCAACAAAAAGATATGCAGCAAAATGCATAACTGCCGCTATATTGTGAGTGGCAAAAATTTTGTCTAATAGAGAGCGATCGCTTGTATCTCCCACAATCATTTCTACTTTCAGGACATTTTCTACTATATCCCGATGTCCATAGACAAGATTATCCAGAATTACAACTTCATAACCTGCAGTTTGTAGGGCCTGCACTGCATGAGAGCCAATATATCCCGCTCCCCCAGTCACTAAAATAGTTGGCTTGGTTTGTGACACTTTTCTAGTCTTCCTTATTGCTATTAATTTAGTTATAGCGCTGTGCGCAGGCAACAGGCAACAGCTCCCGAAGGCAACAGGGAGAATAAAAAACCGATAAGATAGGGCTTTTAGCTATTGGACAGTTCTTGTAATTTGTACATAAGCCAGCGCACATTGCTGTGTTAGCTTCCCTGAAATTAATATTCGGTAGGCTTGACATCCTCCCGACGCTGCTCTACGAGACAGCGCGGGATTCCCTAGCATCACTGTTAGGGGCTTTCTGTTTCAATGCACCCGCATAAGCGAGATTTACTCTCAGATGGTCTAAAAGCGCGCTCCACAGACTGACACTGCGAGTCCCGCAGCCAAAATATTTATACTTGCATTAATGTCCCTGTCATGGTGACTACCACACTCAGGGCAATTCCACTCTCTAATATTTAGAGGTAATTTTTCTACTATGTGCCCACAATTAGAGCAACGTTTGGAGCTAGGGAAATATCTATCAACTTTGATTAATTCCCGTCCATACCATTCAGCCTTATACTCTAATTGCCTGACTAATTCTCCCCAGTTGGCATCACTAATTGCTCTGGCTAATTTGTGATTCTTGACCATATTTTTTACCGCTAAATCTTCAACTACAATAGTTTGATTTTCTCTAATCAGTTGAGTCGTTACCTTGTGAGTATAGTCAAGCCTCGAATCTTTAATTTTTGCGTGTATCCTAGCTACTTTAAGCCTAGCTTTTTGATAGTTATTAGACCCTTTAGTTTTTCTAGAGAGAGACTTCTGAGCTAACCTCAGTTTCTTGTGTAATTTGCTTAGATTCTTAGGGTTGGCTACTTTTTCTCCATTACTGATAGTTAAAAGACTGGTAATACCTAAGTCAATACCTACTTGTTTGTTAGTCGGTTTGAGTCTCAAATCTCTGGTATCATTGACTCTCAAAGACACAGACCATCTACCAGAGGGATCGAGTTTCACTGTTATTGTTGTTGGCACACAATCTGGTGGCAGTTGCCTGCTCCACCTGATAGGTAATGGTTCACGACATTTTGCTAAATAGACTTGACCATTTCTCCACTTAAATGCAGACTTTGTAAATTCGGCACTACCACCCGGCGCGCTTTTTCTTAAAGTTTGGGTATTTAGCACGTCCACTAAAAAAGTTGGTGAAAGCCGTCTGTAGATGCCTCAAACCTTGCTGCAATGGCACACAGCTTACTTGTGTCAGAAAATCTAAATCTTCCTGCTGTTTCCAATTGGTAAGCATAGCTGAAGTTTGCTTGTAGCTTACTCTTTCTTTCTGTTCATACCAAGCTTGAGTTCTCGCTGCCAAAGCTTTGTTGTAGACCAAGCGTACACAACCCAACGTCCTCCGCAACAGATTTTCCTGTTCTGGAGTTGGGTAAAATCTAAATTTGTACGCTTTTTCAACCATCTACTATTTACTTAATTTACTTTTACGGTTTAACAGATTATGTGTGAAAGCGCAACATTGATTGGTTTTCCTCCCGACGCTCCCCTACGGGAGAGCGCGGGTCTCCAACCAACGTTGAGATGAAATAACTTTACTTTTTTGTCTTCACCCTACACTATTTTAATTAATTAGGGTTTACCGATCTAATCTAAAAGCACTGAAATATAAAGGTATAAGCATTTTTTAGTTAAAAAAAGTCCAAGCTTTTAGGTCATAATGGTTCAAAAAAGAGCGCATTTTAGGCGTATAGTTGCGCAGAATAATCAAGGGATTATTCTTCCTCCTACCTCCTCTATAATTCCCATTTCTCCTGTCTTCCCCTCCACCGGAGGGGTTAGGGGTGGGTTGTCTCCTGTCTCCTACCCTTGCCCATAAGACAAGTGAAGCGCAAACCCTAATTATATTACAAATAAACAGCAGAATATTTCCAATCCCCAATAAGAGATTGGAACCAGAGAAACTTACTACAAATTAGCAATTTTTTATGTTATGCTTCTAAACTAAAATGTTTTTCAATAACATCAGGAATTTCTGATGAACTAATCCGGCTATAACGGGCTTTGTTAGGCATAATTACTAGATTAGGTCCTGCTTTACACTTTTTCAGACATCCAGTCTTCTTAATTGTCACATGGTCTTGTAAGCCGCGATCGCTTAATACTTCTGATAGTGCTTTACAAACTTTACCTGCACCCCGTTTTTGACAATCTGATTTTTGGCAAACCAAAATCTGAGCTTTTTTCCCTGCACATTTAGAATTATTTCCAGCGATTTCTTCTGGAGATTTACTACAAGTATGTTCAACTTCAGACAACTTCTGCTCTTTTAGCTGGCTAGATAAAGTTTCAACTAATCCCACACTATGATTTTGACATGGTGTTGTTGCATTTTTGCTAAAATATGGTATAATTTTAAAAGCCTTAAGTTCTTCTTCACCAGTTTTCCGATAAACTGTTCTTTCTCCAGTTACCTTTACTCCTAAACCAGGTATTAATACTGATGCAAAAATCTTCCGTAAAGGCTTGGCAAGTTTAACGGTATAATTATTACCCGCTGGTGTCTCTACATTAATATATTTTAGCTTGTAGCCGTCTTTAACGGTAACTTCTTGAATTTGTCCTTCTAAGATAAATTTTGTCATTTGCTTCTTGGATTTTGACATTGTTGGTTATTTCTGCTTGGTTATGGTTATTGATGTGGCTAGGGGAAGGTTTAAATACCTACTAAAAGTAATGTACTTCTACAGATAAATACATTACTTTTACTTTTCTCTAACTTATGGTATTAATTCAGCATATTAGCTAACCTGCCAACAGCGTTGTAACAATTGCACCAATTCGCAACGATTAGCTGTGAATTGTTTTAAAACACTTTCTAATTGGGTAGCTTCATTTGTGTTTTTGAGCTGTACCCGCAATGGCTTTTCTGCTTCACACCAACAATGAATATCCAATTCTTGTAAGCGTTTATAGACTTCCCATCGGTCTACCAAGCTTATTTGTAAAATTTCCTTAGTGTCTGGCCTCTGGTTGAATGTACTCATTTTTTTTCAGTTGCAATATATTAGCACTAAATTTACCGTTAAGACCTCTAGTAGTTATGATGTGTTTCTACCAGAGTAACTATATTTTTGACTATACAATAGCTGCTAAACTTTCTCAATAGTTTGATCGAAAAAATTTGCTAACTTAGAATATCTTCTATCTGTGATTTTGGCTCAGGTTGACTCTCCTATTAACTGTGGTAGACTAAAAACTGTTAGCAATAAACAAAGCTAGATAACTAGCAATTAATAAGGTTAATTGAAAGGAGAATACATAAGATGGCTACAGCAACTCCAGTACAAGTATTTGGTCAGATTGCCGATAACCCAATTGGATTAGAAAAAAGTGTTACCGAACCCATATGTGAGGGTATGAATATAGCTTTGGCCAGTTTCCAAGCTTTATTCCTCCAATATGAGAAACATCATTTTGTTGTAGAAGGAGCAGAGTTTTATCAACTGCATGAGTTCTTTGAAGAAAGTTATGATGATGTAAGAGGTCATGTCCATGATTTAGCTGAACGCTTAAATGGTCTAGGTGGCGTTCCAGTTGCTAGCTTTGCTAAGTTGGCTGAAATGTGCTGTTTTACTCCTGAAGAAGATGGAAGTTTTAGCTCTAGAACTATGGTCGAACATGACCTAATAGCAGAACAAGATGTTGTTAAACTTCTGCGCCGTCTTGCTGCACAAGCTGAAAGCTTAGGCGATCGCGCTACTCGCTACCTCTATGAGCAAATTCTACTCAAAACTGAAGAGCGTGCATATCACTTAGACCACTTCCTTGCTCCAGACACATTAGTAGTTTTGAACTAGGTTCAGATACTTAATTAAGTAGCAATTTTAAGAATTTTCTGGCAAATGAACTATACAAAAAAAGCTAGTAGATGCAACACCTAAACTTGTGTTGTTATAGAATCTTTATACACTAGCAAAAACTCTATTTCAGTAGGTATTTGTCAGCAAAGTTTCAGAAATTCCACTTCTTAAACTTTAATTGCCTACAAAACTTTCACTCAGATATAGAACACTAGAAGACAACTGGCAGAGAGGTACACCCATTCTCTCTGTCAAATTTTTTTTGCTAGATAAGTAGTTCCTTACTAATTCAAAGTATACCTCTGTTGCAAACTTTTTGCAACTACTCTAAATAAAATTTAATTTTTGTAAAATTTGTTACTGATTTTTGAATTATGAATTATATTATTTCCGGATAAGAGCGTGACAGCTACTCTAATGGTTCCATATTTGATGAATTTTGGTCTTATCTGAACAGTATTGGGCCATATTGACAGAGTGATCGCTGTCAATCTTACTTGTATATAATAATGTAGTAGTAGCTCGTCCAGATTAAAAATGTGGGTAAATATAGGCCGATAATATTAAATTTACCGAATAATTAGGGCTTGTTGATTAAATATCAAAGCATTAACTGATATTGATTTCAGCCTTTTTTGGTTGAAAAAAGTGCAAGCTTTTCGGTCTAAAGAGATGCATAAAGCTAGTATTTTGA
>NZ_JAAHHG010000283.1 GCF_010692555.1 Okeania sp. SIO3B5
ATTTTCGTGAATTTCAGCAGAAAACTTCAGTATTTTGAGGCAAATAAGAGCCATAAACATAGGATATAAATTGAATATAAAAAGCTTCATTACCTTATATATCCTGATTTTTAGCTTTATTCAGCAAACCCTAATTATTCTTATGTTTACCTAAAAATTGTGGTTGAAAGCCTCCTCTTGAAAGAGGATAAAAAGAAAATTTTTCCTTTGAGTAAATCCTCTTCTTTTAAAAAAGATGTAATTAATAATTAGGGCTTGCTAATTAGGGCTTGCTGATTAAATCTAAAAGCATTGACATATAAATACTTTAGCTTTTTTAGGGTCTAAAAAAGTGCCTGGTATCACGTCTAAAATGCTCAAAAAGTTAGCATTTTGGGCAAGAGTTGAGCAGAACAATCTTGGGACAAAACTTAGCTCCTGTCTCCTCTAAATTCCCATTTCTCCTGTCTCCTGTCTCCTGTCTCCTGTCTCCTACCCTTACCCATAAGACTTTTTCAGCAAACCCTAATTAAATATCAAAACATTAACAGATATTGATTTGAAGAATTTTAGGTAATGAAAAAGTACCAGCTTTTCGGTTGAAGGAGGGAAAAAGTAAGTATGGGTGGGGTAATGATGAGAGAAAACTAAAGGGCAACCCCTGAATGACTACTTCTTCTACAACTTCTCTAAATCCTAACTCTTAACTACTCCCTATTCCCTACTCCCTATTCCCTACCCTAACAAAAAGACTTTATTCAGCAAACCCTAATAATTAATAATTAATTATTAATTATTAATTGTTTACTACTCCCTAACTCAAATTAACGGCAATGATAAAACTTATAACGATAACCATTAATTTTAGGTAGAGAATTAGAATATTTCTGACAATTTAAAGTTTCTAGATCGCTTCCCTCAACCTTCAAATTAACTGCCCATAAATCTAGAGGTCGTTGTGTTTGATACAGGAATTTAGCCAAAGCCGAATCAGGAATTAATCTTTGCTCTTTTTGTCTTTTCATTAATAAAAATTGAGGTTGAAAAAAGTCAGACGTATTGATTTTCTCTTCTTGACGTTTCAATTCCAAACCAAGCGCAATTAAAGCCCGAATTTCAGCATGAGTTTGATAAGTTGTAGCAATTAAAGACGGATTTTTCGACTGTGTTTTAATAGCCTCAACTAGAATATCTGCGCGACGTGACTTTTGATAACCATAATTACTAACCACCGTTAACCCACCGCATAAACCCATTAACAAAACAACAACCACAACTCTTTTATTAATCAATTTTAAATTTGCCGAAATTAAATCTTTTTTCCTTGCTCCTTCCCCTTTAATTTTCCCACTTCCCAACCTCTGTAAAAAATCTCTTAACTGGAAAAACTGAAAACCTTTCTTCTTCTCAGAAAAAACATTTTCCACCTCTGCCTGATTTTCCAAATTATCAAAATAATTGGGTCTAAAACCCTGCCTTTTAAGACAAAATATTTTTGGCTCCTTGCTCAAATCTCCGTTATAAAAATCACTTCTGACTTCTAGCTTCTGACTTCTGACTTCGTTAACCCAACACTTTCCCAATATTGCAGCTAATAAAATAATTACAATAGGAAAATAAACAAAATGATAACGAGCAGCAAGAGATAAATCTTTACCCATACCGTAAATAATGAGTAAAAATAAAGCGATCGCTCCTACAAAAAAACCGACAAAAACCTGAAAAGAAAAACGGTTATCAATATCATTCATCTGTGCTTTCCCACCTTGCCATAAACCAGGAGCAACCCAAACCAACATAATCAAAAGTGTCACTCCAGATAAAATAGTCACAAACAAACTTGTCCCTTCAATGGGCAAAAGCCATACCATTGTCAATACCCAACCCAATAAACGAGGGATAGGATGCCAAATTTCATCAAGCTCAAAGCTAGTTGATATCCAGTCAGTCAGTTGACTATTGCCAATACCACCTATAATAGGCAACCAAACCAAACAACCAATAAACGTTCCCAGAGCAACCAAATAAATTCGCCACCAATAGCGTTGAAATAGGTTTTGAATATCCCTCAACCAAAACCAACCAATAACCAATCCCTCCGCAGTCAACGCCAAGGCAAAAAAATAGTGAGTGGAAATGCCCAAACTATTAATTATAACCCAAAGAAAGCCCAGCCATATCGGAAATATCTTGCGTTTTTGGAGATAAGGCATTATTGCTGTCAAACAAGTTACAGAAGCAATAATCCATAAAATTGTTAAAGTGTAATGACGAGATTCTTGGGCTAGGTAGATGCCATAAGGAGAAATTGCCATTAATGCTGCTGCTATATGAGCTATTAATGGAGAAAACGCCAACCAACCCAAGGCAAAAATTGCCGGAATAGAAACTGCACCAAAAATAGCACTGAGCGATCGCCCTACCCAAAGAGAAACCAATTCTCCGTCAGTGCTGAATAATTTAAACCACAGATGATTTAGTACAAAATAAAGCGGAGGATGATTATCTTCACCCAGTAGATGATGAATAACATCGGTAGGAGTAGAAGTTGACTCAAATTTTAAGGGTGACAGCAATTGATCGAGACTAATAACTCGATCTAAAGGCAGGTCAAAAAAGCTATGGCCCAGACTATAACCCAATGTAGCAATTTCGATTGATGAGGCAGACTTGTCAGCTAAGTTTGTCCAACGTAGAGTAATGCCTAGAAGTATCCAACTACATAGCAGTATTAGATGTAGCCATTTCTGATGATTTTGGTTAACTTGATCGTTTCTCATTCTTTTGAGTAAATCTTTGTGATACTCCTGAGTCAAATTTTTCAGTATCGGTGCATACTTTTTCCACAATTTATAGCAGAAGGAAGAAGGAAGAATTCAATAATGGATAATTGATAATTACCTCTCCCCAAAAGGAAGAGGATTTTTACCTTAATTATTCGGTAAAAGCTTTACATTGTCTAAGTTTTAAACTTTTGAACTGTCAAACACCTTTCCTTCGACTGTTATACACAAAATTAATTATATATTTTGAACTGATATATTACCTTTAAATACATCACTTTCTTAGCTATTATTTTGTAAGCATTCAGCCATCAGCTATCAGCTATCAGCTATTTATGAGAGTAGGAAAAGTCAAAGTAATTGAAAAATTGAGAGAGAATTAAAAGTTATTGCCAAGGTACACTCCTTCAATTGTACACTCCTTCAATCTGAGAAGGAATTATTCATTATTTGCTGTTTGCGTAGCATCCCGCAGGGAAGTGCTGACTGCTTACATTATTTTTTCATACATCCTAAGATATGAGGTAATTATTCATTATTAATTATTCATTATTGAACATATTCATCAATTTTTTGCAGGTGCTAAACAAGTAAACATATTATTCTTTGATTCAACTACTGGCTTAACTTGAGAAATATATTTATTAATCACTTTTTCTACTTCAATTTTTACATAATCAGACATTGAAGATAACCATCCATCAATATCAATATACATCCACTTTTTACTTTCTTTATTATCAACAGCAAAATCAAGTAAACGACTCATATTTGCTGAACCTGCTGTGTCACTAACTTCTTTCATCATCAAATAAGTTAAGCCGTAAAAAGGTTCGGAACCTTGTTGAAAATATGTTTCCCAACCACTCCAATCTAAGTTATTACGAGTTAATATTTTCTCAGCAAAAACAGTAGCCATACCCTCTACATAACAATCAAGTAATTGTGCGTTTAATAAGTGAAATATTTCATGGCCTAACTGTCCGTAGAAAGCATCTTCAGAGGGTTTACGACTTAAATAGATAGTAAATTCGCCTTTATTTGCATTATCAAGTGAAGCTAAAGGTGTTGTGTGTAAGCGTAAATTTATTTTTTTTACTGCTATTCTTGGCTCGCCATAGAGTTGTTGACTATAATTAAAGCCTGATTTAATAAAAGAAGAAATACTAGCATTCTTTAAACTATCATCTAAGGCGTTAACTTCGGGTGATGAAAGAAATTGAGCGGAAACTTTCTGCTGTTTTAAATTAGGTAAATTAGGAATGTAGAGGAAAATCAGTAATGAAATAAATATAGTAAATAATAGTTTAAGTCTGATAAGTTTGAACATAATTTGTATCAAGGTTTACACGATTTCAATTTGTTATTTAACTTAGAGATATCTTATGAAATAAGATAGAAATTAGCATTTACTATTGTATTATTATGTTCAGCTTTAAATAAAATTGGTATTAAATAGGTGAGCATAAATAAACGCAATATTAGAGAACGGGTTTTTTAGAAATCGACCGCACTTAAGTCAAAGCTTTCGGTTAAACCCGTTCCTAAAATAATGCTATATTTCCAATAAACTTCAGTTATTAAGTAATAATAATGATTCAGTAATGTTTGTAAGGATTATCGGCATTAATCCAAAATATATTATGCCTTTAAACTCTATTCCCTACTCCCTACTTCACACTCCCAAGAAAATGTAGCAAAACTTTTGAGGTAAGCATTCAGCTATTAGCTGTCAGCTCTCAGCTATTATGATGGGGTTTTAATGAATATACCCTTTAAAGTCAGCTTTTAGGCGTAAGTATAAATTCTGACTCAATTAGTAAAGCTTTTATTTAAAACTAAAAGCAATAGCTGTTAACGCAGTTCCTCCGTAGGAGGCTGGCTGATAGCTGACGGCTGAATGCTTACCTTTTGAGAAATGGTATTAGACATCTCCAATCATAAAAAATTAAATCAATTATGGCACTCTTATTTATGAATTATTTCCTCCTACTCCCTACTCCCTACTCCCTACTCCCTATTTTTTCAATTGATTTATTCATAAAATTTGCTAGAGCTAAAATTATTCCATAGCCATAATATACTGACAATTAATACTGAGTAAGATAATTCCCAAGCAATAGATATAAAATTACTAATATCAAATACTTCTCTAGAGTGATAAACTTGTGGGAATACAAGTATTGTTGATTTAAAAGATGTATCTGTTAAAGGCCATAACAATTGTAAACCCAAACCACCAGCCGTAAATAAATCTAATAGTAAATGAGAACTATAGAGAATAAAAGTAAATAAGAATAGTTGTTTAAATGAAGATTGGCGGAAATAATTCATTACCCAACCAACCATTAAACTAAAACCAATGGCAAAAATTAAAGTATGAGTAATACCTCGATGAAATCTTTCTCCTGTGATGAATTGGGGAATAAAATCAAAGTCAGCAAAAATGGCAACAAATACAGGATAAAAGTTGCCCAAGTTCCACCAATGAGACGCATTATTTTTTGATAGGTTTTTGGGTAGAAACTTAGCTAGTACATATCCAGAAACTGAGTGAGCAATAGGAGATGGCATAATTAAAATTAAATTGCATTTTTGTCTTGAAAATTTATTTGAACAAATAATTAACTACGTAAGCATTCAGCTATTAGCTGTCAGCTATCAGCTCTCATGAGGGGGTTTAAATGAATATAGACTTTAAAGCTGGCTTTTCTAGTAAGATTTAATTTTGACTCAGTTAGTAAAGCTTTTATCTAAAACTAAAAACAATAGCTGAAGTCCGCAGTTCCTCCGACAGGAGGCTAGCTGACGGCTGTTTGCGCAGCATTCCGGAGGAAATGCTTACTTAACTACTTACTTTTGGTGCTACGTCTCTGGCAGTGGTTATTTCAGTTATTAGTTATCAGTTATCAGTATCTCTGCCTGAAGTCAGAGCCTTGAAATATTGAACTTGATTTTCTCCTTAAGCGTCAATCTTCTCCCTAAAAGGGAGAGTTCATTAATTGATAATTGATAATTGATAATTACTTCTGGTTAAAACTGTTACGGAATTGAATATAAGGAAATATTATTTCTTCTCTTGGTTGATTGGATATGGCGAGGGGACTTCGCCATCCGGAGACCGCTTTTTTCCCCTTAAAAGGGGAGGCTTCAAGGCGCGAATTATTTAATAATTAATAATTAATAATTAATAATTCGGTGATTATTCATTATCTATTATCCATTAATGAACCAAGCTCCAAATAATTCAACTAAAATTAAAACTTCTTTAAAATCTCATAAATTTTGGCAATTACAGTTAACTACACAATTTATTTGTATATACATAAAAAAGCTAACTATACTTGAAATTACAAAGGTATAGCTTGTCAATCTAACAGTTAATTGGTTGTATTAAAAGTAAATTTTAATGTTCTTTGATTTAGTATTTATCGTAGCAATTTGCATCAGCAATTTCAAGTAATTTCAGGCAACTTTACCAAAACTTTAAAAATGCTTGCCTAAAAGCCAGATACTCTTCATCAAAACTTTATAATTCTCTTGTGAATTCAAAATTATATAATCAAATTTACTACTTAGATTAAATATTTATATTGAAAACTTATTTCGACAGAACATTATGTAAACAAATATTAAGTTTGTGGTGTAAAAATTTCGGCGTTGCTGAACTAAGGGATGAACCTTTGTAGAAAAGCGAACTCATCTTTTACTTGGGTGCATCTCAATGCGTGAATAAAGCTAAAAATTTATCGCTTTTAGGGAACAGGGAACAGGGAACAGGGAACAGGGAACAGGGAACAGGGAACAGGGAACAGGGAACAGGGAACAGGGAATATATAGGAAAAAAGTATTTTTGCTTGCTATGAGATGCACCCTTTTACTTCCTCTTTTTCTCAAACAAGAATTCCAATGGGCATTCTATGTAATACCAATTCACTTTCACTTTAAAGATGTCATAAATAGTTTCAAACTCCATAGGAGAGCAGGGAGCAGGGGAGAAAGGAAAAAGAATCATAGTAGCTAAGTAAAACTATTGAAGTCATCAAAAAAAGTATAAAAAAATACATTTTTCTCTCGAAAAAGCCGAACTAAGACTTACCCATGACTTGTCTGTTTTGTCCAGTTTTGTATTAAGAAAGATGTGGGTAATGGATCGCTACAAGGGGGAAGTTTTAAACCCAATTTTTCTGTAAAACGGTGGAAGGCATCATTTGTTTAAGTTAAAAGTCAAAAATAAGAAAAATCTATCACTTTTTAGATAGTCAATCTAGTAATGCTTTAATAAATAATTGTTCTTGAGTATCAGTCAACTATAAGGTTATAAGATTGACTGAATATAGAAAAATTTTATGGATAAATTTCGGGTAGAAGTAATTACTAAAACTCTAAATCCTCAACAGGTAATTTATGCAGCTCTGCATCAAGATTATAGTGAAGGATTTGTATTTGACGAACGAGATAATTGGCCTTCGGAAGCAAAATGTGGGGAAATAATTGTCAAGAGACTTTTAGCAGGCGATCGCGGGCATTATGGATGCTATTCTGCTGATACTGAAGTGTTAACAAATCAAGGTTGGATTAGTTGGAATCAAGTAACATATTCTATGGAGTTACTAGCTGTAAATACTGACACAAAAGAGGCTTGGTTTGAAAAGCCAAGTCAACTTTATGAGTATGATATAGATGATGAATTGTATTATGTTAAGAGCAATTTTATTGATTTGCTAGTCACAAAAGACCACAGGATGATAATTTCTCGAAGAACAAGTAAAGAAAATAATTGGACAGAATGGTTTAGCAAAAAAGCTGAAGATGTTTATAATACGCCAGTACGTTATTTATTGAATTGCTATTTAAAAAATAGTGCCAGAAAGTTACCTAATGATTTACCTGAAAATATTGACTTACAAACAGCTTTTAGAATAGCAGGTTTTTTCTATAGAGATGGGCTAAGAAGTATAAATAAAAATCCTGGTGTTGTTAGGTTTAGAATAAAAAATCCTGACAAAATAGATTATTTACTTTCATTGAATTTGGAAGTAAAAGAAACTGAGGGAAATAGGTTTGTAATTGAACACAAATCCTTGGCTTCATGGATACATCGGAATTTTTCTAATTCTGAAGATAAGACTGTACCTATTTGGTTATTAGAATTACCAGCGAATTTAGTAGCGAGTTTTTGGGATGGCTTACAAAACAGTGATGGTACAAATATAAAAGAAAAAAGTTGGTGCTGTAATTCAACTAATAAAAATGCTTTAGAAATAATTCAAGCAACTGCACATATTAATGGTTTTAGGGCGAACCTAACTTTAAATAATAGAAGTGAAGGTGAAGTGGATAAAAATCATAAACCTTGCTGGAGATTACATATATCTGAAATTTCTACATATCCTGTTGAATGTTGCCAAGAAAATAGAGATTTAGGAATAAAAGAAGGTTTTGTTAATTATAAAGGTAAAGTTTATTGTGCTTCTGTTTCTACTGGTGCTTTATTAGTAAGGCGGAATGGAAAAGTTATTGTGTGTGGAAATTGTATAGAACACCCTCAAATTACTTTTAATTGTGGTTTTTTTCCCCATAGTGTTATGCAGCAAGCAAGAACTCATAGAATAGGTTGTTGTTTGTCGGGTAACACAAAGGTTAGATTTGGGCATTCGTCTTTATCTAAAGGAGAGAAATATTATGAAGAAACAATTGAAAATTTAGCTAATTTATGGCATTACGGGAGAAAACATCAACAAACTTCTAATGATGCAAAATATATGCAGGAAAGTATATCTAGGCGTACTATTTTGACTTTAGATACCAAAACTAACCAAATTGTTTCCAGTAAAATAACCAATATATATATTAATGGCGAACAAGAAACCTACACAATAAAAACTGTTTCTGGTAAAGAAATAAGAGCTACACTAGAACACCAGTTTTGGACTAATCAAGGGTGGAAAAGGGTAAAAGAATTTAACAGTAGCACTCAATTATGTGAAGTGCAATTAACTGGTATTGAAGAAAGAGTCAGGAGTCAACCCACCCCTCGCCCCTCCCAGGAGGGGAAGTCAGGAGTCAGGAGGGAAAATTGCATGGGTATTCTAACCCCAAACAATTTTGATCGCCGTGTAGATGGTGGGGTATTAAACCCGCAAAAAAAAGATAAAATTGTTCCACAAGAATTTAATTTTATGGAAGAAGAAATATTAGATGAAAAGTGGATAACAGTAAGTTCCTATGCAAAATCAACTACAAATTATATTGATTATCTATTGCCTATAAAGAACAATAAAAATCAATTATGTGAAGTGCAATTAACTGGTAATAAAATTGCTCTACAAGACATTAATTTTCTGCAACAAGAAATCTTAGATGAAAAGTCAATAGCAGTAAATTACTATCCAAAATTAACTACAAACTTTATTGATTATCTGTTCCCTCTTCCCTCTTCCCTGTTCCCTCTTCCCTCTTCCCTGTTCCCTAAAAATAACAATAGTTTTTCTTGTAATCGTGGTATTTTTGTAGAAATAGAATCTATTGAAAAGTTTGGCAAAGAAATTACTTATGATATTGAAGTAGAACATCCAGAGCATAATTTTATAGCTAATGGTTTAGTTGTTCATAATTCTTTCGATGTACAAAGTTATCGATATTGTTCGGGAAAAGTTATTGCTGTAGCAGAGGGAAAAACGGATATAGAAACTGCTTTTTACTTACGTCCAGTGGGAGAATATTCTGACCGTCAGGGGAAGAAATATTATTATTCTGCTGAACAACGAGAACAAGATTTACAGTGGTGTTTGGAGGCAGCGAAAAAATACAAACTCGATCTGGAATTTGGAATGTCTGAAGAACACGCTAGAGGAAAAATTCCTTTTGATTATCGTCAGCACTTTGTTGTTAGTTTTAATTGTCGTAGTTTGCTACATTTTTTGGATTTACGTTTTAAAAAGAACGCTCAATTAGAAATTCAAAAACTTTGTGAATTAATGTGGCCTCATGTTCAAGATTGGGTGCCGAATATAGCAGAATGGTATGAACAAAATAGACTTGGTAAAGGTAAATTAGCACCATAGAAATTCAAAAGTCAAAAGTCAAAAGTCAAAAGTAAGAATTAAATCAAGTTAAAAGTCAAAAGTTTCAGTCTAGTAGTTTGGGTTGAAGAAGTGAAACCCAACAAAACCTTATTTCATTAATTGATAATTGATCATGGATAATTGATAATTACCTCTGGTTAAAACCGTTACGGAATTGAATATAAGGAAATATTATTTCTTCTCTTGGTTGATTGGATATGGTTAGAAAACCTATCCATCCCTCGACCGCTTTTTTCCCCTTAAAAGGGGAGGTTTTAAACCAGAATTATTTAATTAATAATTATTAATTATTAATTATTCGGTAAACTCATATACTTTTCTTCTTTTCTTCTTCCTTTTTTTGATACTTAGGGCTTGCTGATTAAATCTAAAAGCATTTACATATAAAGATTTTAGCCTTTTTGGGGTCTAAAAAAGTACCTGGTTTTCAGTCTAAAACGCTCAAAAAGTTAGTATTTTAGGCGCATAGTTGGGCAGAAAAATTCAGGGACAATTCTTATTCCTAACTTCCTCTAAATTCCCATTTCTCCTGTCTCCTGTCTCCTGTCTCCTGTCTCCTACAAAGAGCAAAAAGACTTTCCATACGCAAACCCTAATTATTAGCAATTTATCGTTAATTGTTGTTATGTTTATTTCTCCCCCACTCCTCTACTCAATAAAATTTATAAAAGTTTTTGAGAAATGTTATTATTGTTTAGTTTCCTACGTCAACCCAACCTACATTTATTGCACTTAATTTGTAACACAGGCTTCCAGCCTGTCACAAGCAAGATGCTTGTGTTACCAAAATTACTAACACACTTCCAGGCAAAAAATAATAAAATTTTGTACCTCACTAACTCCGAAATTGCTGTAATTATCCATTATTAATTATCCATTATCAATTATTTATATTCCCTATGATGAAACTTAAAGTTAAAAAGTTAGATAAATTAGCAATTGTTCCCTATTATGCACATCCGCAAGATGCCGGATTGGATTTATTTTCTATTGATGAATTAACTATTAATCCTGGAGAAAGTCAATTAATTCACACAGGTATTGCCATCGAATTACCATCAGGAACAGAAGCACAAATTCGTCCTAGAAGTGGGTTAGCTTTAAAACATAAAATTACAGTTTTAAATACTCCGGGAACTATAGATGAAACTTATCGTGGAGAAATCGGAATAATTTTAATTAATCATGGGAAAAATTCCTTTCAAGTCACGCAAGGAATGAAAATAGCTCAAATGGTTATAGCATCAGTATTATCTGTTAATGTAGAAACAGTTGATGAATTAAGTACAACAAAAAGAGATATTAGCGGATTTGGTTCTACAGGAATATGACAGAAGAATTATATCAAAGGCCAACTTGGGATGAATACTTTTTAATGATAGCTAAACTAGCTGCTACTCGTTCAACTTGTCTTGCTTTTCCTGTGGGTGCAGTAATAGTTAAAGATAAACAAGTTTTAGCAACTGGTTATAATGGTTCTCCTTCGGGTTCTGTACATTGTACGAGTCAGGGTTTTTGTTATCCTGAATTAAGTAGTTGTGATGCTAGTAAAGTTTTGCCATCTCGTTCTGTTCATGCAGAAGCTAATGCAATTGCTCAAGCTGCAAAACATGGCATTTCTACGAATGGAGCTGTTATTTATGTCACCTTAGAACCTTGTCTTTATTGTTTGAAATTAATTATTTCTGCTGGTATTAAAGAAGTTTTTTATGAGACTACTTTTAATAGTGGGGAAAAGGCAGCTTTAAGAGATATGTTTATTAAAGAGGGTTTAGTTACTATTCAGCAAATTCAAATCTCAGAAACAATTGCTCAAAAAGCAGCAACATCTCTACTTCATCCCACCTCTATTCCTAAATCTTCTGAAATTAGGGAAGAGGAAATAGCGAATAGAAAAGAAGAAAAATAATTTCATTATTTTCATGTATTTTTTGATTTTTAACAAATCATTTTAGAGACTGTTTATCAGTAAGCATTTCCTCCGGAATGCTGCGCAAACAGCCTTCAACTATTGCTTTTAGTTTTAGATAAAAGGTAAGCATTTCCTCCGGAATGCTGCGCAAACAGCTATTAGCTATCAGCTCTCAGCAATAAAAATGAATGAAGCAAGTACTCGTTTAACTTCTACTACATTTTCAACATATATGGAAAGAAATGTAGATGTGCCTCGCGCTTACTGCTAAGGTTAATTCATTAATTGATAATGGATAATTGATAATTGATAATTACCTCTGGTTAAAACCGAGAGGATTGAAAATAAGGAAATATTATTTCTTTTTTTCCCCTTAAAAGGGGAGGCTTTAAACCAGAATTGTTTAATTATTAATAATTAATAATTAATAATTCGGTAATGGGCTTTTCTTTTGCCTCTTAATTCTAAAGCTGACTGCTGAATGCTTACGATAAAAGCTTTACTAATTGAAATTGAGTCAGAATTTATACCAATTTTAAAAAAGAATGTTACGAATAATAAGCAACATAAAAAGACTTTCAGATAAAGTCTTTTTCACGAAAAAGGTAATTTAAAACATCAAAAATGGTATTAAATCTATCCATTCTGCATTCTAAATTCTAAATTCTAAATTAGAATAAATACCCTAACTATTTGTAGCAAACATTTATCAATTTGGTATTATACTTGCCATAAAAGCTGGCTTTAATACCAATTTTATATGAGGTTGCATAGAATGATGAAATTCATTAAATCGATCTATCTTTATCTACACTTACTTACCGAATAATTCAGGTTTAAAGCCTCTCCTTTAGTAAGCATTCAGCTATTAGCAGTCAGCTTTTCCTGCGGAATGCTGCGCAAACAGCAACAAGACTATCTCCTTAAGAACAGTGTTTAAATTAATATAGAATTTAAGGGCAAGAGAGCCAACTTTTCTAGTAAGATAATTAGGGTTTGCGCTCAAAAGTCTGATTGTGATGATAGGGAACAGGGAACACTTAACTGGGAACAGTTTAGACTATCTGCTACGGCCAATTTTTTTGATACTCAGGGGAAAAGTATTAGCATTTTGAGGCAAAAACAGCCAAAAACCTTGCACTTTTTAAAGGCCAAAAAAGGCTGAAAGCAATATCAGTCAATGCGCGTGATATTTAATCAGCAAGCCC
>NZ_JAAHHG010000284.1 GCF_010692555.1 Okeania sp. SIO3B5
GACACGGAGACACGGAGACACGGGGATAGAGGCTTTTAATTTATGATTAAAAGTTGACTTTTCACTATTTTAGTCAGAGCAAAAGGGACGCTTATTGGCGCTCAAAATCGGCAAATTTTGGCAAATTCCACTGTTCAACAATGTCCATTACTCCCGTTTTCCCTAAATCATTAATCTACAATACTTTGAAACAGCCCTGCCTCCCAGGAGGGGAATTCATTAATTGATAATTGATAATTACCTCTGGTTAAAACCGCTCTTGATTGAATATAAGGAAATATTATTTCTTCTCTTGGTTGATTGGATATGGCGAGGGGACTTCGCCATCCCTCAACCGCTTTTTTCCCCTTGAAAGGGAAGGCTTTAGACCTTATTTTTTGCTAAACAATTAATAATTATCTCTCCTTGAAAATAAGAGGTAATTATTAATTATTAATTATTAATTATTAATTGCTTTCTTCAACTTTCATAAATTTCCAGAGGCAACCCATCTGGATCGGGAAAGAAAGTAAAACGTTTGCCAGTTATTTCATCAATTCTAATATCTTCTACTTCTATATTGTGGGATTTCAAATAATCGACAGATTCATCAATATTATCTACTTCTAAAGCTAAATGTCTCAAACCACAAGCTTCTGGACGAGTTAATCTTTTTGGAGGGTTGGGAAATGAAAATAACTCTATGCGATCGCCACTTCCTACAAGTAAATCTAATTTATAAGAATTGCGTGGTTTTCTCCAAGTTTCTTGAATAATTTCAAACCCTAAAATGTTCACATAAAAATGTTTTGATTTTTCATAATCAGAGCAAATAATTGCAACATGATTGAAGCTTTTGATTTTCATAGGGTAATTCTAATAATTTGCAATAGTAATTAACAAAAAGAATATCATCAACGAAGGTAGAGAGCAGAAGGAAAAATTGGTTGGAGTTTGAGAGGATGTTTGAAAAGTTGTTTAATACTGAATTTTGCCCCCCTAGCCCCCCAATTCTGGGGGGAACAAGAATCCATTAGCTGGTAAAATTTCCCCAATTTTGAGGGATGCGCGGGGGCGAGTGATGTAGCAAATGAGACTTCTCAGACAACCTCTGAGTCCCCATCAATTTTTTCCTTATTTCTTCTTCCTTCTTCCTTATTCCTTCTTTCTTATTCCTCAGGACTTACGCATGAACGCTATTCGTAGGGTGTGTTAGCGGCAGCGTAACTGAGCGAAACCTTATATATAGTGCCTTTGCGTAAGTCCTGTTCCTTCTTCCTCCTTCCTTATTCCTTCTTCCTTATTCCTTATTCCTTCTTCCTTCTTCCTTCTTCCTTAGCAATACTAAAATATTCGCGAGCAAGATGCTCGCACTATCAAATTTATTACCGAATAATTAAGATTTAAAGCCTCTCCTTTCAAGGAGAAACAAGAAAAATTTTGCCTTTGAGTCAATCCTCTCCTTGAAAAGAAGAGGTAATTATTAATTATTCATTATTAATTATTAATTATTCATTATTGATCTATACTCCATTACAACTTTCACGACTGCATGTACCCTTAACAATAACCTCATAACTTTCAGGATGAATTCCTGGTGGTAAACGATCTAATTGTAAATCACTAAAAGTTTCCCAGTCGATATCAATGATCGCGCCACACTTTTGACAGCAAAAATGATGATGAGGTTTAACGTTAGCATCATAACGAGTTACTCCCTCTTCGAGCAATACTTCCTTAACTAACCCTACTTCTCGTAACACAGTTAAGGCGCTATAAATAGTTGCCTTAGAAGAAATTGGTAACTCACGGTTGACTTCACTCAATATCTCCTCAACTGTGGGATGATCTGAACGAGATAAAAGATTGGCATAAACCGCAAACCGCTGAGGAGTAATTCTCAGTCCTTTAGATTGCATTTCTTCCTTAATTTTTGTTGCAGTATAGTTACTGTTCATTAACTTAAGCTTATTATATACATTTTATACCAGCTTCAGATTATAACACATCTCAACAAATATTGGTTGTTAAATTTAATTTAATATTATCCTTGACATTTTCTTAAATCAGAATTATTCTTAGATATAACAGAGTAAAAGAAATAATTCAGGAGAACACCATGGACTTGTCCAACTCTAACACTGCCAAAAACTTGTCTGATGCCTTTGGAGGAGAATCAATGGCTAACCGTAAATATCTCTTCTTTGCCGAAGTAACCAAGAAATTGGGCATGGAAGATTTAGCCAAACTTTTCCGGGAAACAGCTAACCAAGAAACTCAACACGCCTTTTCCCACTTTCGCCTACTTCACCCAGAGTTAGTAGTAGACGATCCATCTACCTTGACTGAAGAGCAGAAAAAAGCGATCGCTTCTCGTTGTCTAGAGTTAGCAATTGAAGGAGAGACCTACGAATATACAACTATGTACCCAGAATTTGCCGAGCAAGCACGGGTAGATCGTGATAGTGCAGCAGCAGCAGAATTTAAGGAGCAAGAGGAAGAGTCTCGGGAACACGCTTCCATGTTTCGCCAAGCAACTCATAAGTTTGGTTTATTGACTAGCATTGAGCATCACCACGCGGATCAATATACGGAAGCTCTCGAAGGTTTGAATGGTGTTGCACCGAAACAAAAAGCTGCTGGAAAGGAAGCTGCAACCCGTAAATGGATCTGTCGGGTGTGTTCGATGATTTACGATCCAGTTGTTGGCGATCCTGACTCTGGTATTGCTCCTGGTACAGCATTTGAAGATATTCCTGAAAATTGGTCTTGCCCTATTTGTGGGGCGCAGAAGAAATCTTTTGTTCCTTATGAAGAAGCGGTTGCAGCTTAAGTGTTTTTTTTGAAGGAAGAAGGAAGAGGGAAGAAGGAAGAGGGAAGAATATTGCTTGGTTTGAGTTATAAGCTTTTTATCTGTTCTAACTTTTCCTTCGACTTCTATATATCAAATCTGGCTAATAACTTACGATAAAATCATTGCCATAGGAAAGTAATCTCCAATAGTTTTTGGGATTGCTTTTCTATATTAGATTTTGCATGATTTTAATTTGTGGTGGAAAAGATAATTTCTGCTGCTTTTGGTAATTCAATGGGGATGAAATACAGCACTTTGCGACTCTATGAAGTACACCCATCGCGGGCAAGATGCCCGCACTACAAGATTTTCACCATTTACCTCGTACATCATTTGACTGAAATATGCTGTAATATCATGTCCGGATAAGAGCGTGATAAAAAGAACTTGTTCCTCCTTATATAATAGTTTTCATAAGGCGTGAAGTACATCAATGATCCCCCGCGCATCCCCCTTAAAAAGGGGGACTTCCAGTTCCCCCCTTGAAGAGGGGGGTTAGGGGGGATCTCCTGACTCCTCTGTTGTTATTTATAACTATTCAACCGGACATCGTATAATTGGTTGGATAGAAATGATATCTTAATTATTCTGAGTTTCACCTTAGTTATCGTTATCAACATTACTATCTGCAAGTTGTTGTTCATATTTGTCATACCAATATTCAATAACTAATAAAGATGAATGGATTAACATATCCCAATTATTATCATTGAATTTAATTTGCTTTATAGCAGGTCTAAAATGCACAATCGAATTACGAATTTTATAGACAAAATTTCCAAGATTTCCCTCTTCTACATTATTAATATTAGCTTTGACTTGACGAAGTATCTGACGTGCTGAATTGGGAGAATCTGTAATCAGTTTATTTAGTGCTTCATTTTCTTTTGGTTTCCAACCAATATAAGATTCAATATCATCAGCAAAGTTTAATAGGGAATCTTGAATATTTAATTTTTTGTGCTGCTCTTCTAGTTCTGATATGGGAAATAATCTTTCGATACATCTATAGATATCGAGAAATGAATATTTCCAAGAAAGAGAAACTAAGCTGAGTAGTAAGTTTTCATAAGGTATATTTTTTGAACCTTCAATAAATAGCTTTTCAAATTCATTAAGAGTATTTGATGAAAAATTTAATGAAACCAGTTGACTATTTTTCACATAAAAGCCAGAAATTCTAATCAAAGTTATATCATCTAAACTCAAAAAAGGAGAATTTTCTGGGATTTTATAAACAAAAATTGGTTCAAATAAGTCTCTTACTATAGAAAAATCATATCCGATTCTTTCCTTTTGAGATGGATAAAAAATTTTATCTACAATATCATAAGGACTGGCTTTTCGAGCCACTGATATTTTCAATTCAAACAATAAAGCAGTAACTATGCCTGCATTCAATTCTATAAACTGAATAACTTCTTGATTAGTTTCTAAATATTCTGGGGAACCAATGGCTACAAAATAATCATTACCGCCATATTGAAAAGATGCTGTTGCAAAGTTGGGTAAAATTTGATATTTTTGATTAATTATTTTTAAATTTTTCAACCATTCTTTTTCTTCATCATCAGTCTCAATATAACGTTTTTTTTGTTCATCTATAGGAATGTCTATATTACTTACTTCAAGAAAATTAGCTAATTCATTGAAGATATATTGATTAGCTTCGATCATATTTATAGACATCTTGGTATCAGTAAGCTCTCCAACATGGTGTCATTACTTGAACCTCGAAATCTTCATCTATTAAGACCTTAAAAGCTTCTAAGAAAAACGCTCTTTCAAAGTTAGTAGTTCTACCTTTTTTTTGACTAATTAATTCGTTAAGTGTTGGAAAATCTAAAAAATCACTTATTTCGCTATGTTTCATTTCTTTGACTTTTTCAAAAAGTTTATTTGCATGATTTTTAATTTCACTCCACCTTTCATTTTGTGTTTCTAAACTATAATCATTACCAGGTCTACCTTGTACATATAAAGCGATAGAAGTTACAAAACCAATACAAGCTGGATGACTACGAAATAAGTCTTTACCTTCTTTAAAATATCCCTCTTCATTTGTATTTTTATACGCAGATAGAGCTGAGTCAAAGTCAGCTAGACATCCTATTACTTCATAAAATATATTCGTAAAATTAGGATTAGCTACTGATTCTATAAAGTCTTGTCTAGTAAACTCATCCGCTAATCTCTCTTGTAAGTCAACTTTTTCCTTTCTAGAACCGAAAACTAAAAATAGCTCAATCATCCTATCTGCTTGATATTGACGAGGGTTTTTACGTTTCTTTGAATCGTCAATTTTTATGATATCTATATCAGGGAATTTTTCCTTTAGTTCCTTCAAATTTTCTTTAAAAACAGTTTCAATTTGTCTTCTCAAGTTCCAAGGAATTTGTCCTGTGTTTAATACTAACATCCGATAGATAAGACTATTTACTTGAGATGCTATCCAATATTCTATACGAACTTTATTAGCCCTAATATCAGTAGTTTTTTGGGCTTCATATAAAGCTGTTGTTCTTTGCATACCATCAATTATAGATATATTTTCAGGATGGTTTGTAATTAGATTTAGAAAGTCATCTCTATCTAATTGTTTGAGAGTAGATAACTTGTCCTCCGAAGTAATTACTCCTACAACTATTGGTGGTAATATAGCTCCTTTTTTCAAATCTTCGACCATTCTTTTGCGAATCCGAATAGCTGTTGTTGTTTTTACAGTATCCCTTTGTCCTTCTAAACCTCCTCTATCATTAAAAACTTTTTCTACCATTTCTAAATATTCTGCTACTCTCAACTGAATCATTACAGAATAACAGTTAACTCTTTCATCTTTGATAATGTCTATATTTGTTGTCATTTATCTTACCTCTGATGCTATATATTTGTAATTCAATTATTAACTTTAATCTAGTCATTAAATCAGCATAGCATATATTGATTTAATCCTACATAAATAATAATGGCCTAACAGCAAAATATCCTAAAGTAACAGTAAAATTATCCTGTTGCTTTGTCACTGCAAAATTCACCACAACTTCACAAGCAACAGCAACAGTTAACATTACTAAATTTCTCGCTAATGGATAATCACAAATATCATCATTGACTGGAGAAGGTACTCGATAATTTTCATTCCAAATTATCTCTGAATATTCAGAAGCTAACCCTACATGAAGACAAGAAATATTAGCATCAGCACAATAATTTTTCACAGCACTCCGACTAATATTATTTACTTCTGTTTTATGTCTAATTTAGTATTGGAGCATATTGTTTTAACGCTGAGATAATTTTTTCCCTATGTTCCGTAGATAAAAGCCTAATAATATGATTACTATAATCACGTATATCAAAAAACTTTGAAATTGATTTTGATAATCCTTTGTTATTGTAATATGATCAGGCTTTTTGATAATTTTTTTCTTGAATTATTTGATTATATATTTCCAAGTTTTTATCATAGATTTTGCTGATCTTAATGGAATCACAAAGATTCTTTAATGCTACAGATAATTCGTCTTTTCCCTTAGCTTTTGCATTAAACATCTTTTTTAATTTGAATTCTACATAATAGCTCATTGGTAGCTTTTTCTATACTTGTAAGAGACACATACTCAGAAAAATCTAAATTTCTTTGGGCGGAAATTCTATGAACCACTTGAGAACTTTCTTGATGTTCCTCTATCCAACGACCAAGTCTACTCTTGCCAGAGCCATTAGCTCCTATAATTACAACTGTTTCAGAGCATTCTAAAGCCTCATTTTCACTTTTTTCTTTTCTAGGTGGGAATATTAACTTTTTGCTCAACATTTCTATTTTATTCATATAAAAGTTAGATAAATTCCTAATTATTAAAATCTTAGCAAATTTTCTAATTCTAAAAATCTATAGACCTAACAGCAAAATCTCCTAAAGTCACAGTAAAGTTATCCTGCTGTTTTGTCGCTGCAAAATTCACTACAACTTCACAAGAAACAGCAACAGTTAACATTACTAAATTTCTCGCTAATGGATAATCACAAATATCATCATTTACTGGTGAAGGAACTCGATAATTTTCATTCCAAATTATCTCTGAATATTCAGAAGCTAACCCTACATGAAGACAAGAAATATTAGCATCCGCACAATAATTTTTCACAGCACTCCGACTAATACTATTATCAAAAGTGTCAATCACTAACTCACTTTTTGCTAATAGTTTACCCGCATTTTCTCCAGTTAATTTTTGAGATTGACTATCAATTTTTACTCCTAAAGCACGATAGAGACTATTAGTCAAAATTTTAACTTTAAAAGCTCCCACATCAGAACGATAATAAGGTTGAGTAGATAGGTTACGCTCCTCAATGCGATCGCAATCTATAACCCGTAATTTACTAAACCCAGAACGAGCTAAATTTTCAGTAATATTTGCTCCTAAAGCACCTGCACCACAAATAGTTATTGACAAATTTTTTAGCTTTGTCATAATTTCTGGACTGCGGTAAAGTTGTTCGTGAAAAAACATAGTTTTGAAGAAAGAAGGAAGAGGGAAGAAGGAAGAAGGAAGAAGGACTAAAGTTGGAAATAAGAAGGAAGAAGGTTGAATATATACGTTTTCTCAGAATTGCTCTAGTGCAGGATGGCGGAAATAACTGACCAGTTATAAAATCCTCAAACAATTACAAATCAATACTTTTGACTTTTAACTTTTGACTTTTAACTTCCGCGTAGCGGCACTAGGTTCTCTCAGAGAGTTAGATACCCAATTAATTATTGCTAAAGCATTGACATACTCCCGGCATCAAATCACAGATTATGATGCGGGATTCTCATCATTGATGATTCTACGCTCACAGAGATGACTTAGATTGGCAATATTGCTATTGCTAATCCAGAGGTCGGACTCTCCCGTAGCTTTTGGGTTTCCCCCAGGTTCCGAGTGCCCCTCGGTACTGTTGACTACTGCTCCCAACATTTCTAAACCTTTAGCTAGAATCTTTCTTGCTGCATTATGGTCTCTGTCAGCAGTATAGCCACAATGCGGACATTTGTGGGTTCTAACTGATAATGATTTCTTAACTGTCTGCCCACAATTTGAACAATTTTGGCTAGTGAAATGTGGAGGTACTGCTATACAAGCAATTCCATGCAACTTAGCATAGTATTCTAACCATTCGGTGAACTGATACCAACTTGCATCAGATATAGATTTAGCTAAGTGATGATTTTTAACTAGGTTAGCAATCTTCAAATCCTCGTAGACTACCAAATCGTTAGATTGGATTAACGCCCTTGCAGTTTTTATTGCATAGTCTTTACGTTGTCTACTAATTTTGAGATTTGCCCGCGCTAATTGAATTCTTGCTTTGTGGTAGTTATTTGACTGAGGTTTTTTACCTTGCTCGTGGCGACGTGATAATCTCCTTTGTAGCTTTTTTAGTCGTTTTTCTGACTTTCTCAAATACTTAGGATTTTCTACAACATCACCATTACTATCAGTATAGAAAGCATTTAAACCTAAATCTATTCCTACTACATTGCCTTGAAAATTATGAGTTTCTTTTCTCTCTACATTTACTAAAAATTGACAATAATAGCCATCCGCCCTTCTAACAACTCTGACACGACTTATTTGCTGTTGTGAATACCAAACTAGATCGCGACTTGTCCATAGTTCAAATACACCAGCTTTAAAACCATCTTTAAACTCAATTTTCTTTCTGTCTGGGGATAGCTTATAACCAGTTGTTTTATACTCTATTGAACGAGTGAATTTTTTGAATTTAGGATAGCCCTTTTTACCTGGTAACTTCAGTCTACAATTTTTGTAGAATCGTTGTATTGATTGCCATGTCCTGTCGGCTGATGCTTGTCTTGCTTGAGAGTTTAACTTTTTCACCCAAGGAAAATTACTATCCTTTGCTAGTACAGAACAAAGCTTTTGTAAGTCGTTGCGCTTGACGTTTTTATTATCCATCCAATAGCGCAAACAACTGTTTCTGATGAATTGACCTGTGAGAATCATTTCATCTAAAACTTTGTACTGATTTTGACTGCCTTTTAATTTTGCCTCAATTACTAGCAAAGCTGTTGTTAATTCCTTGACTACATTTATTGTTATAGCTAAATTTACCCAAAATGTCTACTAGATAAACTATTAATATTTGTGTATAATTATGACATTGAATCACAATTACATATTCACCATTCATCCAGACACGCTCATCAAAGATTATAGCGCTGGCCATAGGAGTGATTGCAGGTAAACTTAGCTAAACCAGAACTATTTAATTCTATCATTCAAGAAGTTGATGAACTACAACGTCTTATTATAGCCACTATTCGTAAATTAGAAGCATAATTTTTCTCCTTTCTTCCTTTTTCCTGGTTTCTTGCAACTTCAGTCTTTACTTCCTTCCTCCTTCTTCCTTTTTCGGTCTTTCCTTCCTTCCTTCTTCCCTTCTTCCTTCTTCCCTCTTCCTTCTTCCTTCTTTAATATCTCTGTTCAACAACACCCACTAAAGACTGTAAATCAAAATGTCGATCGCCCCCACTCAGACAAATACCAGCACTCACCACAGTCAAATCATTTTTATCAATAGCAGAAGTATGACGTTCCCCATCCCTTGTCACCCATTCTACTTGCCAATAAGTAGAGCGATCGCGAAAATTCTGCAATTCACCTCCTCCCATTTCTAACGCCTCACGCAGTTGTTTTTCATCCCTTTGTTGTTGCATTTGTTTCATAAACTCTTCTTTTTGTCGCGCTACTAAGTCATAAACTATTTTCATTTCTGGAGTTATCCCCTTAAACCTGACTTCTTTGGGTGGCGTAATATTTTTGAACGCTTCCCGCAACTGTTCCGCAACAAAAGGATCGGCACGGCGATCGATATCTTCAAACCACCAGGAACTACCATCAAATCTGGCAATTATTTGCTCAAACATAGCTCCTTCTGTTACTAGATGAACTGCTATAGGTTTAGCAAAACCAAAACGTTGTTTAGCATCAGATTCATTAGTTGGATATGCCAGCCATTTTTGCCCTTTTAATTGACAGGCAAGGAATAATTTCAGAGGTTTCAAAAGTTGGAAATATTCCTCTAATTGAGGTAAGTTTGGTTCTTCTACAAACTTTGCTATTTTATCATTAATTGGTTGAAAAATTCCCCAACCTTCAAATTTTTTAGGTTGAGTTTGAAAGGTATAAACCATTCCTGCTACTCTTGTTTTAACTCGCCCACCTCCAACACAAGGTGCTAGAAATTGAATATTATTTAACTGTGCTTCTTGAGCGGCTAATTGGTTTAATAAATTTTTAATATCTGCCATAGTTTTTGATGTATTGAAGAAGGAAGAAGGAAGAAGTTAAAAGTTATCAACTGGAAGGAAGATAGTAATATTTAATTTCTGGAGATGTCTATTTAACAAAAAATAAATAGTTTGGAAACAAGAATTTTACAGCAGGTTCCATTAAGCGTGAGGTATAACCATCGCGGGCAAGATGCCCACACTTGCATTCATTTAATTGTTAATCTCTGTACTTCTTATGCGAGGAATCTGCTGTGAATTTTAACCTCTTAATATCAAATCCGTTTGCTGAGTGAGTAATATTATTAGGACTTACGCATGAACGCTATTGTGGACTGTTTCACCTAAAATAGTGCATTAGAATTGTCATTGCGAACGGTAGTGTTTGCGGAGCATGACCTTAGGAAAGCAATCTCTGATATCATGTCCGCTGGTATCGTTTCTGTAAACCCAAAGGTGAATACCTACAGGAAATTTAAGTTTTTTTCTTGCTCTTAGGTATTCCTGACTGTTCCCTGTTCCCAGTTAAGTGTTCCTTACCCTTGCTATACAATACCGATGCTACCGGACATGATATGAGAGGTTGTCTGAGAAATTTGCTATATCCAAGCCCCTGCGCATCCCCCAAAATTGGGGGACTAGAGCAAGCAAATAGACTCTTGCTCCCCCCAAAATTGGCTTGCTCGGGGGGCAAAATTCAGTATCAAAAAACTTTTCAGATATCCTCTTACAAATTTTCTATTGCAACATTTAAGATGAAACAGTCCACTACCATCAGTAGAGGCAAACGGCCATTCCTGAATAGTAATACTATGTTTGATTACCATCTCCCCATCTCCCCATCTCCCCATCTCCCCATCTCCCCAACTTCCCATCTTCTACTGGGTTTGAACTTAAGCCCAAATGCGTCCGCGACGGAAAGATGGATCGTCTTCCCTCTTATGGTCTTTGAACATAATTTTCCAACGTGCATAGTCTTCCAAACCAGTTGCCTGCATCATAGATTTTTGTTCTTGTTCAGATATATCTTGTTTTTCGCTGTTACTGAAATTTTGAGAAGCTTGAGATTTTTGCTTTTTTGACATAATTATCCTTATTTTACAACATTATAAATTTTTTCAAGATTAGCGATCGCCCGACGATACAGGTGCAAGTAACTCTCAACGAACCCAACCAGAAAACTTGAGCTGATTGTAAGTCGGATAATTATAGGGAGCTGGATCGTTATAATTCGCCCCATGCATCAAGTCCATACGAATTGTTACTAGGTCTTCACCGCGACCATAAACCACATCTACTGCTAGACTAGGAGAAATAAGATCGGGTCTTTTCACTGGAGGTGTTTGTTTAGGTAATCTCATATTTATGATTCCTGACTATTTAATAATTATAATGTTAACAGCAATAGAATCAGGGTGACAATTATTAAGTTTTTTTCCCAATAATATTCTTAAGTATAGGTTTAGGTGTATACTCAGCCTGAAGATATAATTAAAAATTAACTTTAAATTGTGCCAGATTTTGCAGATATCCCTGGACTAAACGAACTGTGGACGCACACCAGAGGCGACCCTCGTATCACTGTAGTTCTCCTAGATGGAGCTGCCGATTTAGATCGAGGATGCTTTCAAGGAGCTAACGTCACAAAAATCAACTCTTATTGGCAACAACCAGTAGAATTCGACCCCAAATATATAGACATCTTCCGAGAAATCCAAAATTCCGATGAACAGAATGAGGTCAGAGAGACAAAACTAAAAGAAGCTATCCCAGACAAACTCACCAGAGAAGTCCTTGGGGCAGCTTTCCACGCTACCCATGTTTTTAGTAATATTTTTGGACAACCAGGTACTCCTGTCGAAGGTATTGCTTACAAATGTCGGGGTATTAATATTCCCATAGGTTATGGTAATGACTATTACGTCGATCCTATAAACTTAGCTCGTGGCATTAACCTGGCCGTAGATTTGGGGGCAAATATTATTCACTGTGCTGCCTGCCGTCCTAGCAAAACTGGCGTTGCTCACGAACTACTGGAAAAAGCAGTACGTCAAGCTCTAGAAAATAATATTTTAATCGTCGCTCCGACTGGAAACAATAAAGGTGAATGTTGGTGTCTTCCGGCAATATTACCGGGAGTAATGTCGGTAGGGGCAATGAAAGATAATGGTCAAATATTCAAATTTAGTAACTGGGGTGGGCAGTACCAAAAACAAGGTATTATTGCTCCTGGAGAAAATATTCTTGGTGCCCAACCAGGAACAGAAGAAACTGTTCGTAATAAAGGTACCAGTTGTGCAGCACCAATGGTAACAGGTATTTCGGCACTTCTAATGAGTTTACAATTGCAGCAAGGAGCAGCTCCAGATGCAGAAGCAATACGAGCAGCATTAACAAATAGTGCTATTCCCTGTACTTTGGAAGATACTGAAGAAGTCGAACGTTGTATGTTGGGTAAGCTCAATGTTGCCGGAGCTTTTCAACTTTTGACAGGAAAGCAGTTAGTAGCAGTGGAAGTTTCTACCGTCGAGGCAACGCCAGAGGAAGATGTCATATTAGGAGATAGTGGGGTTGATAGAAAGGTAGAAGGCAGAGGGCAAGAGGCAGGAGGGATTTATCCCGATACCGTTCGTGTAGTGTCTCCGCAGGAGATAGGTAGGAGCATTCTGCCAACAAAAGGTGGCTTAAAACCCCAACTAAACGGGAGTTCAGTGGCTCCCATTAAGTCGGAGTCAGAATCCTCAACTGAACAGAACCTTCTGCCTTCTGCCTCCAGCCTTCCGCCTTCTCGGAGTTCAGTGGCTCCCATTAAGTCGGAGTCAGAATCCT
>NZ_JAAHHG010000285.1 GCF_010692555.1 Okeania sp. SIO3B5
GGAGTTGGGTAAAACCTAAATTTGTACGCTTTTTCAACCATCTACTGTTTGCTTTTCGACTTTGAAATTTTAACAGATTATGTGTAAAATCGCAAGATTGATTGGCATTCCCATACGGCGCTCTCCCTACGGGAGAGCGCGGGTATAAATGCCAACATTTAGATAAATTATGGTAAGTAAAATATCTCAAGCTGATAAAAGAAGAGAAATTATTAGAACTTTAGACTCTGCTTATCCAGTATCGAGGGAAAAGGCAACCTTAGCAATTCTAGGTGCAGGTGCATGGGGTTCTGCTTTAGCAAAATTGGCTGGTCATAATCAACATAAAGTACATTTATGGTCTCGTAACTTGAATGTAAATTTATCAGAAATACTCCAAAATGTTGATATTATAGTTTCGGCAATTTCTATGAAAGGAGTGAATGAAACGGCAGAAAAAATCAAAAAAATTGGATTATTAGAAAAGGTAATTATTGTGACTGCTACAAAAGGGTTAGATGCAGCAACAAGACGGACTCCTTCTCAGATTTGGGAAACAAATTTTCCTAATAATTCAGTCGTGGTTTTATCTGGCCCTAATTTATCAAAAGAAATTAATGATAAATTACCTGCTGCAACGGTAGTTGCTAGTAAAAATAAGGCAGCAGCAAAAACAGTACAAAATATTTTTGCTTCTGATTTATTTCGGGTTTATAGTAGTCCCGATCCTATTGGTACGGAATTAGGTGGAACTTTAAAAAATGTTATTGCTATTGCTGCTGGAGTTTGTGATGGTTTGGAACTTGGTACTAATGCTAAATCAGCTTTGTTAACTCGTGCTTTGACAGAAATGATTCGGGTTGGTAATCATTTAGGCGGACAAACTGAAACTTTTTTTGGGTTATCTGGTTTAGGAGATATGCTGGCAACTTGTAGTAGTTCTTTGAGTAGAAATTATCGGGTTGGTTATGGTTTAGCTCAAGGTAAAAGTTTGGAGAAAATTTTAGATGAATTACAAGGTACTGCTGAGGGTGTTAATACTACGAATGTTTTGATCGATCTTGCTTACCGAGAAGAAATTCCTGTGCCTATTTCTCATCAGGTTTTTCTTTTATTAAATGGAAAAATTACTCCAGAAGAGGCAGTAGAAGCTCTGATGGAAAGAGATTTGAAAGCTGAATTTTGTGATTGATTCTTAATAGTAGCCGAAGCAAAGTTTAGGAAGGATCAAGAGCCTCAAACTCAGACAAAGCAATATTTTTCTTTTTTCTTTCTTCCTTCTTCTAAATCTGATAAAAAACATAGTAACCCACATTCCGCACGTCAATTTGTAACATGAAAAGTAGTATGAAAAAAACATCTTGATTCAGTATTTATACGGTATAAATTATCTTCATTGACCTGGATCGAGAATCAAATTATCAGGAAAGTATTAAGTATAAATACTCAATTATCACCACTACTATTTTCTTCTGAATTCTGGATTCTGGATTCTGGATTCTGGATTCTTTATACTACATTTTGTCGTGCGGAATGTAGGTAGTAAAACTCAGCCTAAGAGTAAAAACTAGCTAGGCAGTAGAACTAATATAGGAAAAATTTATTGGATATAGAAACTAGGAAATGGCAATACTGCTGATACCATGCTTGTCTATGACTTCGACATATTCAGGAGGAGAAGATTCTATCTCCCAATCTGGGAAAACTTTACGAATAACCTGAATATGAGGCTCAACCTCAATCCAAAGCCTTGCTCCGCCAGCCTGACTGCCATTTGGCTTGTGAGGTCTGTAGATGATTTTGCAAGGTCCGACTATTTCCGCTTGATGGCATCTATGATTATGACCGCCTTGTTTAACACCTTCTTGAAAACTAGACACGCGCTAGACATTTGCCATCGGTGAGGTGCAAATGATTTTGTGGCTCACCCGTTTCAATGTGTACTTGCTGTGAAAGTTGATGTTCCGCCCACAAGCTATGGGTTAGGATACCCTCAAGGGCTTTCCGACCTTGAAAAAGTTGAGTCCTCTGGATACGATGTAGTTTAATAAAACTAGCAACTCGCCTCCAATGACTCCAATCATGTTTGTTGACATCCCCTGGTCTCAACAAACACTGTGGTATTTTTTCTGATAATTTTAATGCTCTACGACCAATTACTAAAGCTGCAGCAGTGCCACTATTGAGGCCATACTTAGCCATATAATTAATCATTCCAATTACACTGGTAAAAGCTGGATTAACTTTAATTAATTCAACTCCAAATCTTCTACAACGTGACAATATAGCTTCCCTAAACATTCCCGTAGACAATAGGATCAGCATCTCATTATAAACTTTACCTTCCTCGCTCCGAGCAATGGATTTTTTCTTGGTAAAGTCTAGAGATTCAATCGCAATAGCACATTCAAAAAACTCTGCTAATTTGACAATTTGACAAACAATATTTCTCATAGTTGCTTGTCGTTGTCCTGTAGTTTGATTTTTCCATTTATACGGGATTTCTTCGGGCATATTCAATATTTCCATCCCACTTCACATAAGTAACTGAAATTGATTCTGCATTAAAATCAATACCAAGACAACCATTTTTTCTAGTATGAACTACTGGTATTTCTTGTACATAAGTTGAAAGATGTATATACCAATTGTCTTGTTTATTTTCCCTACGAAAAATAGAAACTGTGATTGGTTTTAAACTGTTTATGGCATAATCTAAATCTGTTGCTCTATATCGACCATTCCTATCTGAAACAGAAAATTCTAACAGTATTTTTTGACCATATTTGTCCTGTAATAGTCTCGGTAGTTGAATCTCTAATTTATACTTACCATCCTCTTGTAATGGGAAAACTTTCATCATAGTTCCACCGCCTGGCTGAGATTTTCCTACACATAAAAATCTGCCTGACCGTTTTTTTCGCCAATCTACACTCCATCCTGATCGGGTTTTATATCCATTTTCTGCTAAATTATGTTGAGCGTTAAATAATTTCTGTGAACCAAAACAAATATGTAGACGTTCTGTATTTTTTAATTTCTTTAATTTTTGTTTCAGACTAGCTATTTTATGAATTTTACTCTTTAAACCTAGTAATTGATGAAAAAATTTGTTTCGAGATTGTGTATGTGGAAAACCTTTTTTTGTTGCTAGTTTTAATGTTTTTTCTAGCTTAGTGATAAGTTTTTTTGTAGCAGTTGTTTTAGCTTGGATTTGTAACTCTAATTTAGTGATATAGTTTTTTTTAGCTGTTTTTAATTGGTTTAAACATGTTCGTGCTTCAGTAGCGATTGAGTCAGCCCATGCCCACTGAATGTTAAACTTTTTCTGGAGACGCTTTTCTAGTTCGGATTCTGATAATTTCTCTGTTTGCATCCAGTTAATAGCAGAGCGTTTCCAGGATTCATATAATGCTCCGAGTTCCTCAAATACGGGATGATATTCAATTTTGGCTTCTATCCCTATTAAGGAACCGTGAAATTTGGCCATTACTTACATTGAATCACTTTACTTAAGGTTAGCAGAGCTTATCTCAGGGTGTCAATCATATTTGTGATAGCTTTGACATGAAATCAAGTTTCGTGTCAGGATCTATATTTTTCTGCTAATTCGCGATTGTCTCATATCCTAGACATTTTGTAGATGTTTGTTTAGGTATAGCAATGAGCGCTGGTATATTTACAAATTGCAGGAGGGGCTAAATAGCTAAAAGTCTTATATGATCAGCAATTCATTCCCCCAGATGAGCTGTTGCCTGTTGCCTGTTGCCTGCGCACAGCGCTATATGACTTTTTTTGAGAAAAAGTTACTAAATTACCAAGCATTACCAATAATAGTAAAAGCTGCCCAATAATAAGGATGAGATAAATTTTCATCTCCATATTTTGCTAATTCTTGTGGCAATTTTACTCTACTGTCAGAACCATGTAACTTACCTTTTTTCAAATTTACTTTCCCTTTTAACATTGCTATTTGTGCTTGTCTGAGGGCTTCTGCTTTTAGTGGAATTTTTTGAAAATGTTGATAAAATTCATTCATTAATGCCAAAGTTCCCACATCACTAACATACCAAAGACTTGCCAGTGCAGATTTAACTCCAGCTTGCACAGCTAAACCAGCAAAACCTAATTCTGCTTGTTTATCTCCCACTGCAGTTTTACAGGCACTTAGTACCAATAATTCTACTTTTGGTTGATGCCATTTCAAATTTCTAATATCATCTAACTCTAGCTTTTCTTGATTCCAAAATTGAATATAAGAATTACTGGGTTTGCCCGATTTAAACTCAGCATGGGTAGCTAAATGAATAATTCCAAATTTATGTTTTTTTCGTTGGTATTGTAAATTTTTAACTGTAAAATCTTGGTTGATAAATGCTTTGCCTGGGAAAAATTCTTGTGTAATTTGTTTTAATTCTGTTGGTACGGCTGGTAAAGATTGATGGTCGATAAATTCTGATGCTCCCATTCCTAATACTTGCATATTTTTTCTGGGATTATACTCAGTTTCAATCATATTAAAGGCGGGAATTAGAGCAATACTATACTTTTCTATGAGAAATTTTTCTCCATCATGTAGTGCTGATAATGCTAAACTGCGTAAACCTGGTCCTAAACAAAAAAGAATCGTATCTACTTTTTGCTTTTCTAATTCTGATTCGATAGGAGCTACTATCCACTGGTAAATTTGTTGAGCAGGTTTTAGATATGAGGTTGTGTGGCGTGCTCTGGGATCTATTATTTCCCCAGCTAATATTTTTGCTGTATTTAATACAGTCTTTCGCTCTTTATCAGTAACACTGTATATAACTGGTACTTGATTGGGAGTAATTAATACTAATTGTATTGTTGTTTTTCTTGGCCATACCCAAACAACCGCAGGGTTTTTATCAGTTTGAGATTTCCATAAATCAAGTTGTTTAGCTATAGCTTCAGCAGTTAATGTAAAATCTGAGAGATTAACACCAAAGTAATTTTCATAAGCTTTTTCCCAAGTTTGTTCGATTCTATTCACAACTTCTTTGACAGCTCGGTCTTTTAATAATTTATCCCACTCTGATTCTTGCAGAGCAAATGCTGGTTGTTTTTGTAGAAGAATATTTAACGTGATACTACTAATGCAGATTAATATAAATAGGAAGGATAAAATCAGATTTTTTTTCCATCTTTTGTTAAACATAATTTGGCTCCAATATTTTTATTGCCAACTCTATTAATTGTGATTTAGGCAAAATTATAGATGGGTTAAATATAGCAATTAATATTCAACTATCAATAGTCAGTTTTTCTTGTTTTCGTGATTTTTACTTCCTTTCAAGGCTGATTAATAGACTTAAATTACCCGCAAACTACACTATGGGAAGATGAATTTGCTTACTGAATCTCGGTACAATGGTCTACACTGTGGAAAATAGGAACTTTATATATAGATAAATCTAAAATCAAAAACAGATATGACACCTCCAGAAACTAACACTCCTCCAGAGGGTTCAGATAATCATAATTTAGCACCTGTAGGCCTGAAAGAGCCTGAAGTTAAGCCCAATAATACAGCTCAAGTAGGCGATCGCCAAAATTTAGAAGATGATGATTATCTCGATCAATCTCCTGATGATGTGGAAATGTCTATATTTGACCATCTTGAAGAGTTACGGATGCGAATATTTTATTCTCTAATAGCAGGAGTTGTAGGTATTATTGGTTGCTTCATTGTAGTTAAACCTATTGTCCAATTCCTAGAAGTTCCTGCCCACGGAGTAAAGTTTCTCCAACTGGCTCCAGGAGAATATTTTTTTGTAACTATTAAAGTAGCTGCTTATAGTGGTTTTCTTTTGGCAAGTCCTTTTATACTTTATCAAATAGTTAAGTTTGTTCTGCCAGGCTTAACTATTAGAGAAAGAAGATTTCTCGGACCAATTTTTTTAGGTTCTACAGTTTTATTTGGATTGGGATTAGTATTTGCTTATTTTGCAATTGTACCGGCGGCTTTGAAGTTTTTTATTAGTTACGGATCGGAAGTAGTAGAACAAGCTTGGTCAATTGAACAATATTTTGAATTTGTATTGCTATTAATGTTTAGCACGGCATTAGCATTTCAAATTCCGATTCTGCAATTCTTGTTAGGTATTTCAGGAATTGTTTCTTCTCAACAAATGTTTTCTGGCTGGAGATATGTATTGTTAGGTGCAGCAGTTTTAGGAGCAGTTTTAACTCCTTCAACTGACCCTTTAACTCAAAGTTTATTAGGTGGAGCAGTAGTTGCTCTTTACCTGAGTGGTAGTTTTGTTGTCAAGTTGATAGGACGTTGAAGAAGGCAGAAGGCAAACCCTATTTAGGTAACTACAATAACCAGATTTGGTATAGCATAATGTCCGCACTTTATTGTTTGTGTAAACTCAAGGGTGAATATCTACAGGAAATTTAGGTTTTTTTTGTTGTTTAATAGCCTTTATTCCTCTTCCTTCTTCCCTCTTCCTTCTTCCTTCTTCGATTCTTTAAATACCAAATAAAGTATAAATTCGATTCCGAATCCAAATCATTGCTGTTTCTTGAGAATTTTCTTGGTTATCAAGTAATCCTAAGTTTTTTAAAGTCTCTAAACGTCGGGATAATTCTTCAGAAATTTTGTCTGCTAGTCTTTGGTGTTTTGCCAAAAGATTGTGTAAATTTTCTCGGTCTACTACAAATAAAATAGTATCTTCTGTGGCACGCAGACTTGCTGTACGAGCAATCCCTAATATTAGTGACATTTCTCCAATAAATTCTCCTGCATATCTAGTTGTAATATACTTATTTGCTTTTGCTGAAAATACTTCTACTGACCCCGAAAGTATGATATAGAACGAGTCTCCTGGCTCTCCCTCTAGACAGATTATTTCACCGCGAGGAACAATTTTTCTATATCCATTTTCAATGACGTCTCGTAATTCAATATTATTACAATTCTGGAAATAACTAATCTGTCGTAATAAATCTCGTAAATTCAATTTTGAGGGATTTTGTTTAGTTTTTGCTATATTTTTGACTAAGGAGTTTGAAAGTTTTTTTTGATTTTTTCCAGAAGTTGTTGATTCTGCTTTTTGATGTGTTTGAATTAAATCATTAATCTGGCGAATATGTAAATCTCTTTGGGGAAAAGGAATAGAAATATTCCGAGAACGTAATTCTAAATCTATTGAAAAATTCAAATAACTTCTGATTTCATCTATGAGATGAGGATATTTAATCCAGACTAATAATTCAAAATTTAAGGCACTATCTCCAAACCCTTTAAACCAAACTTTTGGTGAGGGGATTGATAAAACTTTTTTCTCTTTTATAGCTGCATCTAAAAGTGCTTTTTTTACTAATGCTGTATTACTACCATAGGCAACACCAATGGGAATATGTATGCGAGAAGTCGAATCTTTATGACTCCAGTTAATAATATTTTTTTCTACTATAAAATTATTAGGAATAATTACAAAAATACCATCAATAGTTTTGATGACGGTTGAACGAATTGAGGTTTTTTCTACTATTCCTGATAAATCATCAACTTCGATAAAATCTCCAATTTTAATCGGTTGAGCAATCAAAATTGTTAAACCACTAACAAAATTACTAATAATATTTTTCATGCCAATACCAATGCCAATACTTAAAGCACCAGCAATTACGGTAATTGAGGTTAGGTCAATGCCTGTATTATGAAGTACGATTAAAATACCAGCTATTGTAATTATGTAATTAATGATGGCAGCAATGGCTTCTTTTGTACCTTTTTTGATTCCTAAATTAACTAATATCCATTCTTTCAGCCACTTTTTTATTGTGCGGGAGAAAAATACTACTAAAACAATTAAGGAAATTATTTCAGTAATATTCTTGATGGAAAATGATTGATTCCCTAATTCAAATAGTTCTGTTTTAAATATTTGAACTAAGAGGCTAAATATATTTTTTATTTCTATAAATATCCAATTCATGCTTAACTCAGTTTACTTAATAAATGAGGGAAAATTAAATATATAATGTAAGCATTTCCTGCGGATTGCTTCCCTACGGGATGCTACGCAAACACAAGCAGTCGTCAGCTATCAGCTATTGCTTTTAGTTTAGGCTCAAAGCAATATTTAATTGTCTTACTACAAAAGTTGCCTTCCTTGCCTTTAAAGTCAATTGTTAATTTAAACACTTTCCTATATGAGAGAGTCTTGTTGCTGATAGCTGACAGCTAATAGCTGAATGCTTACAATTGTAGTAACTCACTTACTATTTAATTTATAATTTATATTCTGTTATTTATATTGTTTAAAGGATTTAAAAATAATAAATACTACTCTCAGGAAAAGTGTAGCAGCTACCTGATTATATTCTAATATTGATAAATTGATAAATTGATAAATAGTTTAACCTATATGTAGCAGTTGCCACTATAGTTAGGACATCGGGTAATTATGATTATTTATGACGCGAGCAAGATGCTCACACTAAATTGTCCTAAGAAACCAGGTGGTTGCTATATCAAAGAAGAAAAAAAATTCCTTATATTCAATTCCGTAACGGTTTTAACCAGAGGCAATTATTACGTAAGTATTCAGCCGTCAGCTATCAGCTATCAGCTATTGCTTTTAGTTGAGTATAAAAGCAATATTTAATTCTCTTACTACAAAAGTTGGTTCCCTTGCTCTTAAAGTTAGTTGTTAATTTAAACGTAAGCATTCAGCCTTCAGCAATCAGCAATCAGCTATTGCTTTTAGTTTTAGATAAAAACTTTACTAATTAAGGCATAATTTATACTTAACTATCAAAGCTGGCTAAAATAGTCTATATTTATTCAAACCCCTTCCTTTTGCCCTCGAACTGACAGCTAATAGCTGAATACTTACATTTAAACACTATCCTATATGAAAGAGTTTTTTTGCTGATAGCTGACTGCTAATAGCTGAATGCTTACATTATTACTTATTAATTATTAATTAATGAAGTTGTTCCCTGTATCGTGACTGTAGCAATATTTTATAAAATTGGTATTAGATAAATAATAAACTAAGAGCTGATAGTTAATTCAAATAAGGAAAAATCAAAAAATGACAAAAATAACTTATTCTGACTTTGAGAAAATAGAAATAAGAGTAGGAAAAATTATTACTACAGAAGAATTTCCAGAAGCCAGAAAACCAGCTTACAAACTGTGGATAGATTTTGGTCAATTTGGCATCAAAAAGTCTAGCGCAGGATTAACAAAACTCTATATTCGTCAAGATTTAGTGGGAAAATTAATACTAGCAGTGACAAACCTACCACCTCGTCAAGTCGCTAACTTTATGTCTGAGGTCTTAGTTTTAGGCGTGGTGATGGATGATGGAGAAGTTGCTCTAATACACCCAGATAGAGATGTGCTACTGGGCCAAAGAATCTTGTAGTGTTTTGAGCAACTTCTGGTTAAAATTCTTCTACCATCCACTCTGAAGCTCTCTCACCTAAGTCTAGAGGAATACTAACTGCTTTACCCAGTCTAGGTCTTTCTTTCGTATTCTCAATATACTTCTTAACAGTTTCTACAGCACCAAAACCATTAATATAGGTGGCTATTGCATCTAGGTGGGCCAAATAATCTACTTCTGTCATCGGAAAAGATACTTGTTCAAGGTACTTCCACATCACCTGCACAAATATTTTGCCTTTTGTCCGACGTAGTTGAATATCATAAGATTTACCCCACTTGTCTAGTAATAGTTGATGTAATTCCTTGCCAGTTATCATAATATTTTAGACTTTAGATAGATTATAACTTCTACAGTTTTGAGTTCTAAACACTAAATATAGTGTGGCACTATAGTTTTATTTAGGATTATGTAGTGTTTTTGCGTAAATTTTCAAGTTAAATAGTTAATTTGGGAAAAACTAACTATTAAACAAGTTTCCAAAAGTAAAAAATTATACTACATTTATAAATCTAAATTATCTAGTCATAGACCTTACCATCACAACATTTACATTTCTTAATGAAAAGAACAATCAAAGTTCAACTAAATTTCACAAAGGAGTCCCGCGTTGTAATCTATGATTCAGCGCTGGGAGGAATTTTTAATTTCAAATAAAATGAAGCTTCATTGTTGATTGATATTTTTCACTATTTGAAGTATCGTATAAGAATGAAGCAAATAACAACTATATCCTGTAAATTAAAGGTCATCCCAGAAGTGGCAAAAGAAATAGAAGCCACTATGGAAATGTTTGCTAATGCTTGTCAGTATGTACACAAAAATAGTGACAAAAAACTGACAAATCATGTGGCCATGCAAGCCTTGATGTACGGTATAGTTAGAGAAAAGTTTCAGTTATCAGCACAAACTACAATTCATGCCATTAGACGAGTATGTTCTAATCGCAAAACTTCTATAACTAATCATATTAAAAAAGAATTAACTTTTGCACCAACATCAGTTGATTACGACAGTAGAACATTTAGTTTAGATACACAGAAATGGATTGTGAGTTTAAAGCTTTTGAGTAAGCGCACAAAATTTGAGTTATTAATAGGTAATTATCAACATGGAATATTAAAAGGTAGTAAGCCTACTTCAGCAGTTTTAACTAAAAGAAATGATGGAACTTACTATATAAACATTCATGTTAATCATATTCTTCCTGAGCCAAAATCAACAAATAAAATAATAGGAATTGATTTAGGCAGGACAGATATAGCCTCAACATCTGAAGGTGAATCATGGTCAGGTAAAAATATAACTTCTAAGAGAAATTATTATTCTCAAATGAGAGCAGTTCTACAAACAAAAGCATCTAAAGGCACTTCTTTGTAGTCGAAGAAGATGTCGGCAACTACAGCAACGGTTATCGGGTAAAGAACGACGCTATCAAAAACATATTAATCACGAAATAACAACTTATTTAGTCAAAAAAGCAGCGACTAATAAGAATTCTATTGCCATAGAAGATTTAACTAATATTAGACAAAGAACTAATCAGCAACCAAAAAGTAAGAAAGAAAGAAGATTATCTAATGGTTGGGCTTTTGATCAGTTCAGAATGTTTCTTGCTTATAAATGTGTGTTACATGGCGTGAAATTAATATTAGTTAATCCAGCATATACTAGCCTTACTTGCCATAAATGTTTACATATTCATCCGGCAAAAGGTAAATCATATCGAAATGGTAAAGATTATCGTTGCCAACATTGTGGATGGAAAGGCGATGCTGAGTGCGATTCGTTCAGTCAAAACCTAAAAAAAGGGGGGGAAGACTGGCATCTGTGTAGTAACCCGTTTAAGGTTGAGTCCGCACTTAAATCCTATGCAGATGACAACTGAATAACCATGTTGGTGAAGAAAAGTATCCTAGAAATTCTAAGCCCAACCCTCCAGGTGCAGGAGTGAAAACATATTCCCTGTTGTAGAGAGTGGTCTTCAATATGGCAAAGCGGGAATAAAAGGTCAAAAGTATACCAAACCTCGTGGTCAAGGCAGACTGAGTAAGTCCGTATGGATAACAAAAGTGAAGGAATATTTGAACCGTCTACACGCCTGACTAGCGAAAGAGGATGATACGCTAGACGAACCAAAAGGTCACAAAACTTGGGAATCAACAGAATTCGGCTCTAGTTGATAAGCACTTCCCAAAAAGGCGGAGAATTTCATTCTAACCGGACAAACCGATGGTTATTCGGAACGAAGTAACCCTGGTAGTTACTCTGTGAGGAGGTCGATACCCACAGCAGTCAACCAAGACGCAAACTCTAGGAAACTAGGTAATGCTAGGGAAAGATTGAGCTCAATTGCTAATGCTTAACCGTAATGGTTGAGATACGCCGACGGACTCACGATGTAACGGAAGGTAAGGCTGTTAGTAGTAGTAATGTTATGAACACGGAATCAAAACCGATGTATAGATGGAAGGACATCCCCTGGCCAAAGCTAGAAAGGATGGTCTATAAGCTACAGAAACGGATTTATCAAGCGTCTCGTTGTGGCAACGTCGCATTAGTTCACAGACTCCAAAAGTTGCTCGTCAAATCTTGGTCAGCCAAAGCCATAGCGGTGCGTAGAGTGACCCAGGATAATCTTGGCAAAAAGACAGCAGGAGTGGATGGGGTAAAATCCCTATCCCCAGCAGCACGTCTAAAGCTCATAGACCAACTCAAACTGGGAACAAAGGTTAAACCAACAAGAAGGGTTTGGATACCCAAACCTGGGACAGTTGAAAAACGACCTTTAGGAATACCTACCATGTATGACCGCGCATTACAGGCTTTAGTAAAAATGGCACTAGAACCAGAGTGGGAGGCCCTCTTTGAGCCAAATAGTTACGGCTTTAGACCAGGTAGAAACTGCCACGATGCCATACAAGCCATACAATGTAGCATCAAACAAAAGGCAAAATATGTCCTTGATGCTGATATAGCCAAATGCTTTGACCGAATTAATCATGAGAAGCTACTAGAAAAACTGAATACTTTTCCCGCCTTTCACCAGACAAATCCGAGCTTGGTTAAAAGCTGGTGTAATGGATGGAAAAGAATTATTCCCAACTGAAACAGGCACCCCCCAGGGAGGGGTAATATCACCCTTGCTTGCCAATATTGCTTTGCATGGCATGGAAGAAGAGATTAAGAGTTTGTCAGAATCATTTGACATGAAGCGCTCCGACGGTAAATACCAACTACCAAAAAGAGACAAAAGAAACTCAATTAGTTTAATCAGATATGCCGACGACTTAGTAATTTTACATGAGTCTGAAAAAGCAATCCATCAGTGCCATCAGGTCATAGCAGAATGGCTTCAACAAATTGGTCTAGAACTCAACCAGTGTAAAACCCGAATAGCCCACACCCTTGAATCATACAGAGGAGAGGAAAAAGGCTTTGACTTCCTGGGATTTCAT
>NZ_JAAHHG010000286.1 GCF_010692555.1 Okeania sp. SIO3B5
CAATTTTGTGGCGCATGTTCTGGAGTTTCTCCGGATAACGCTCCCATATATTGACCATTAATAGTAATGCCCTTCAAAGGACCAGTAGCACCCCGCTGCTCACTTGGATCGTGCAATACTGCCACGAAGAAATACTTCTCGAAAGGTGGCGTATATCCGTCATGGATGCGCTCCACTTTAATTTCCCGCCTCTTTTCGCTGGTGTAGCTGTGAGTAATCTTGGTCTCACGATATTCGTCGTTGGCGTTGGGATCGTCCACATCTGCTTTAGGAGCAGAAGAACGACTCACCCCATCATCCAAATACATACTGTATTCCCCTTGCTCCCCTGGATAGACATTCAGGGTAATAGGATTGGGCTTACTTTCTGCATTCAACTGTCCCACATATTGTTCCACTTCGATAGTCGGAATAATTGCCCCTGCCCGGACGTAGATCGGAACGATAAAGTGAATGTGATCGCCATTGACATTGATGTTGGCATCAAAATCCCGTATCGTTGTACCCCCTTCTGTAGCAGCACCAAGAGGCATAACGTTGTCCACAAAGCAATACCAGTTGCTACCTTTGGGCAGATAGACATCCCGTCTACCATTGTTGTTGTCTTCATATTGAGGGCGCAACACTGGAGCAATGAGCAGATCCTTGCGGACAAAGAATTGGTTGTTCAGGAATTGGTCTTTATCATTGTAGAGAGATTCATCTTGGGGATCGTTGAGGAATAAAGGACGACAGATAGGCATTCCATCCAGGGTGTTCTCAAACAAGGCATCATAGAACAACTGCATCAGTCGGTAGCGCAATGTAATGTAATGCCGACAAATGTCGGGAACCATGCGGTACAAATCTTGGGGTTCTGGGATATTGCCGCCCTTATAGTTATAAAACCACTCTACATACTGGAATGGTTCTTGGAACTCTTTGCGCCCTTTACGAACGTAGTGATTACGGAACCAGGGTAAGAAAGCCCCTGCACCAGTCCAGCGAATCAGCAGTTCTGGATTTGCCCACTTGCCGCTATCATAAGCTGCCTCTTCAAAGCCGCCGATATCTTGACCTGTCACTGCCAAGGCGTGCATACCTAGAGACAGGACTTGGGAAATATTCATCTGGAGGAAATCCCAGTCCGAAGAGTTATCCCCAGTCCACAACCCTGCATATCGGTGAGAACCAACATAGCTACCACGTCCGATGATAAAGTTACGGGTGTTCTCCCGTCCGGGTAGTTTATTGAGTCCTTCGTAGGTGGCTTTGTGCAAATTGTAGGAGTACAGGTTCCAGACATTGAGGGCTGGCTTCAACTCCACTGTTCCTTCAAAGTCGCTGTTCACCAGCAGTTTAAATGGTAAGCCCTTCATATCTCCACGGTTTTGACGGATCGCCGGAGTGGTCATATCCTGCCAGACAAATTCTAGTCCCTGATCGAACAGATATGTATATTGCTTGCCCCACCATTCACGGACTTCTGGACGGGCAAAATCTGAGTAGTGACCAGGGCTTCCCATATCGTTGCCATTGGCATCTGGTCCGTAGTACACTTCACCGATGTAAGCTTGGCCGCTGTTGTAACTGTCACCTTCAACCCAGCCATTATTGGGACAGCCTACTGTACCAGGACCATAGAGACCCCACAGTTGGTAATATTTGCTGTCGGGATTGTCCGCATCGTACCGCTGGTCTGTGATAAAGTAGCCTTTCTCTAATCCCTCTTTGTAGGTTGAGTAGTAACCTGGGTTATCTTTATCTTGGCTACTGATAACAGGGGTGATGTTGGTGCTGCACTTAACACCTTGCGATCGCAACCAACTGAACATCTCCTTATGACTGCCGAAGGTTTGCTCGTAGGGCGCGTTCTTATTCGTTTGGTAATTTGGCTTGATGGTGAAAGTCCGGTAGTTTTCTTGAATGTCCACATCCACCGCTAGACCATCAAGGGGAATTTGATACTGCCGATATTTTTCCACAGCCCACTTGAGGTCGGCCGCACATTCGTACCCATAGCAACCTTGGTGATATCCCAGAGCGTAACGTGGTTTCAACTCGGCGCGGCCTACAATTGCGGTAAAGCTATCCAAGATGCTCTTCGGGTCTTCTCCCAAGAAGACATAGTAGTCCATGTCCCCAAAGCGGGTGCCTAACAGATAGCGACCGGAATTGCTATAGCCAATATCAATGAATACTTGAGAGGGGTTGTCCAGGAGTACCGCATTGACGTTCTTGCTGCCGGGAATGCCATTGAACTCGTAAAAGAAAGGCTCCGAGTGGTAAAGAGGCTCACGGTTATCTAAAGGTCCACGATTATAGACCTGTCGATACCGCATATTATCGAAGTTGAAATAATTCAACTGGTCACAATTTTTGCTGAGTTTGGTTCCTCCCTGTTCGCCAAACCCAATATATTTACCATTGGCAGGCTTCTTCACCGCTTGGATGATGGCATAATCCTCTGGGTTATTGGGGTCTATTGAATGGGGAGTATAGTAAATTGGCGTGTCTGCGGTTTGCCATACTGGAATTTCTGCATATTCCGAATTGGATGGGGAGTTGTTGAAGACATTGATTCCAAAGGGAGTCAAGGTGACAACCACTTTCATCACGATGGAGTTAGATCCCGACTTCGTTGTCAAGACGATCTGGCCGTTGTCTTCTTTATAATCTAGATCGAAGATATATTGTTGCCTGGTTTCCTTGTCCGCCTCGAAGTTGCGGTGTTCCAGCAAGTGACTGAAACTGCTGTATTGGGCCTCGGTTGATTTGGTGGGGTTAAAGCGCACCCGCAATGTATCGTTCTGAATGACTTCGATCAACATCAGGCAATCGCTGCCATTGGCCTTCTTGAATTTCAGGCTTAAAGTCTTTTTATCCCCATTGAAGGAATGACTTTCTACCGATCCCAGTTGATCCCACTCTTTATAGCGGTCAAAATATTCTTCTACCCTGAGAAATTTGTATACGCGATCGCTGGGAAAAATAATGTTGTTGGACATAATTTGACTATTCTGCTTAATAAAACCAATATAAAACCAACATAAAACGTCATATAGCGACATTTTAATGTTTACTTCCTGCTTCTACGGTCACTGTCGGCAGTACTCCGTCCACAGGCATCAACGGTCAAGCAGACCGCATTTCTTGAGTGCGTCTTACATTCTGAGGTTTCCTCATCAATTAGCACTCGCTTTCTTCAATTAATACTTGCGTTTAAATCCCGGTCTATAGATATCCCACAATCAGGGCAGTCATAAGTTCGATTATTTAACGGCATATCTTGAACATGACCGCAGTTTGATAGCGCAGCTCCTCTGAAAGAGGCGCAAGTCTTAGAAGATGGAAAAAACCTGTCAACTACGGCTAGCTTACTACCGTACCATTGGCACTTATATTCTAGCTGTCGTCTAAACTCATAAAATCCTTGGTCGGCACCCACCCCTCTAGCTCCCCTCCCGGGAGGGGATTGGGGTGGGTTGTGGTTAGCTAACATACCGCTGGGGACGGATCTTTGTCACGTTGAATTAAATCTAACAAACTCATCCTACTCACCGATCTATCCTAGTGTCAAGAGAATTTTGTTGATATTAAGAAAAAATACAATCCAGACAATTTGTATCTTTTAATACAGTTTTTTTGACCGAAAAAATAGGAAAAATATAAAGCAAATATAAAATTAGATAGCTTGATATCATCTCCGCTTAATTAGCCATCGAAAAAGTTTCTCCTCCTGTAGCAGTTTTCATTTGGGTAGACCACAGTAGGGACGTTCCATAGAACTTCCCTACAAGGCTTTGCTTGTAAAGATGTGGTTCATCAATTTGAAAAGCGGTGCGACCCCACGACGATGCCAGCTCGCTTCCGGAATGCTGACCAAGAGAGGGAACGCGCACCAAGAGACCACAAATTAGCTAGAGCAATATCAGATGCCAATTGGGGAGAATTAGTCAGGCAATTAAAGTACAAAGCTGAATGGTATGGTCGTCAATTAATCAAGATTGATTATTTTTTTCCCAGTTCCAAACGTTGCTCTAGTTGCGGTCACATAGTAGAAAAACGTATCCACTCAATATCAGAGAGTAGGATTGTCCAATTTGTGGTAGTCACCATGATCGCGACATAAACGCAAGTATAAACATTTTGCGGATGGGAACCCGCGTCGGCGTTAGCGTTTGCGCAGCATGACCATAGGAAAGCTCCTCTGGAAGAGGCTAGACGCAAGCGGTCATATCATGTCCGGTTGAATAGTTAGACAATGGTTGTCCGAAGGCAGGAGGCAGGAGGCAGGAGGCAGAAGGTTTTCTCAAGAGTGTCACCTTAATTTTATACACGCTCCGATGCTACCGGACATGATATCAGACCCCGCGACGACGCCAGCTCGCTTGCGGAATGCTGACTAAGAGAGGGAACGCCCACGCTCGAAGGCTGCGGGACTCGCAGTGTCAGCGCCAGTCGCTCATGGGGGAAACCCCCAAGACCGCGCTAGCTTGTCTGTGGAGCGACTGTAAGATCCGAAGAGAGTAAATCTCGGAGGGCGGGTGCTATGTTAGCGCAGTTCCTCTGTCAAGAGGCAGCAGAAAGCCCCTAATATCATGTCCGGATAATCAGTGATAAAAAACTTTTTCCCTTCTAACCTCTTCTTTCCTTCTGCCTCCTGCCTCCAGCTCCCGCTGCCTTACCTCCTCCAAAGTGTAAGTATTCAACCGGACATGATATAACAGCGATGCTAGAGAATCCCGCGCTGTCTCGTAGAGCAGCCTCGGGAGGATGTCAATAATCTTGTCTATACCTATGTCTTGAGAATCAAACTCTTGGTTGGTATTACAAATAAATAGGTCTATATAGTACTACAAGAATTGGTTAAGACATTTTTCAATTCTGTTTCCTGACGTATTCCGCAGGCAAAACCCTTTTACAGTTAGCTATTCCCTGTTCCCTAGCGCTACGCGCTATATTTATTCATTGACAAATAGATTTATATATAGCACGATCAGTTAAAGTTAGTATCAACAAATATTTGAGCATAAGATATGCAGATAAAAGACATAAACACCCAAAATGATCGAGCAATTCCTGCCAAAGAAAGCAACTTTTTACAGCAAAATCCACATTTAAAATCTTTAACAGATAACCCTAGTTTTGACTCTCAAAAACCCCCATCACCCGAACTAATTGATGCTTGCGTTCATTGTGGATTTTGTTTGTCAACCTGTCCGAGTTATAGGGTAATTGGTAAAGAAATGGATTCTCCCAGGGGTAGAATTTATGCTATGGATGCTATTAACAAAGGAGAAATACCGCTCAATAAAACTACCTCTGAACATTTTGATACTTGCTTAGGTTGTCTTGCCTGTGTAACTACTTGCCCGTCTAATGTTAAATATGACAAATTAATCGCTGCAACTCGTCCGCAAGTAGAACGAAATATTAAACGTTCTTTACCTGACAAATTCATTCGCAATCTCATCTTTAATATTTTCCCTTATCCTCAGAGATTACGACCATTACTCATCCCTCTATTAGCGTATCAAAAATTAGGATTCCAGAAATTTATTCGTGCTACTGAACTACTGAAAAAAATCTCCCCCAGATTAGCAGCAATGGAATCTATTTTACCAGAAATTACTGCTGCTTCTTTCCAGGATAATTATCCTACGGTTATACCTGCTCAAGGAGAAAAACGTTATCGAGTCGGTTTGATTTTAGGTTGTGTACAAAGAATATTTTTCTCACCAGTTAATCAGGCAACAATTAGAGTTTTAACTGCAAATGGTTGCGAAGTTGTGATTCCTAAAAGTCAAGGTTGTTGTGCTGCTTTGCCAGAACATCAAGGGCAAACAAAACAAGCTCATACTTTGGCAAAACAAATGATAGATAGTTTTGCTAATACTGGCGTTGATGCCATTATTATTAATGCTGCAGGTTGCGGTCATACTCTGAAAGAATACGGCAATATTCTCCAAGATGATTCAGAATATTCTGAGAAGGCAAAAGAGTTTTCTGATAATGTTAAAGATGTGCAAGAATTTTTAGCAAATGTGGGAGTGACAGCTAAACTTTCTCCTTTAACTGAAGAGGAAGAATTGACCATAGTTTATCAAGATGCTTGTCATTTATTACACGGTCAAAAAATTAGTTTGCAACCCCGAGAACTATTACAAAGAATTCCTGGAGTGAAGTTGCGCGAACCAATAGATGCTTCTTTGTGCTGTGGCAGTGCTGGAGTTTATAATATGTTGCAACCGGAAATAGCTGATGAGTTGGGGCAACAAAAAGTAGAAAATTTGTTGAATACAGGTGCAGAATTAATTGCTTCTGCTAATCCTGGATGTTCTTTGCAGATTAAAAAACATTTAGAATTGCAAGGAAAGAAAATGATTTTAATGCATCCAATAGAATTATTAGATTATTCAATTCGAGGAGTTAAGTTATAAGAAAATAAAGGCATAAGTTCATTAATGGATAATGGATAATTACCTCTGGTTAAAACCGCTTATCCAAACATGATATTAATTTAGAGATGGAGAGCGATCGCTCTCTTTTTTTTCACACAAACCCTAATTACATGACAAAAAAATAAGGTCTCAAGCCTCGGCCTCCCCTTGGCTTCGCCATATCCAATCGACATTTCAAGCCTTTAACTTTCCTAGGTCATGCTGCGCAAACAGGCAGAGGTACTGATAACTGATAAAAGTTCCTGCAGTAGACTGGCGGTCGTTTAAATGTACAAATAAGGTAATATCTGGACAAGCAAAATTAACATCAGCATTATGCAATTGAATAGCAAAAAGCTATTAACAAAAAAGTCTATGTTAATTCCAAAATTGAATAGATTATTTGCACTAAATGTTTCCCTGGCAAAAGAAGAAGTTAATACCTTTTGATTATTGCTAACGAATAAATTGCTAATAGAATAATTATTAGTATTATTAGTATTACTTACCTGAGAAGCAAATCCTAATTCTCCTGGGGAGAAAAATCTGTTATCCAAATCAAAGGAAGCATTTGGACTTGGTGACAGGTCTAGAGTTGTCTCTGTAATATATGTTTCATCAGAATATTCATCAAAGTCAACCTGAAAAGAATTGTTTTGGCCCAAGAAAGAATGAGTTTCAACAATTTTCTGAGTTGTAGCAGCTTCTACTATCCCTGTTGATAAGGCGATAATGGCTGTTCCAACCGTAGTTAAAAATAGTTTTTTTGCAGTTATCATTAAAGTTTTCTTTTATTTAAGGGTTTGATCGATTTCTTATATCATGTGCGGATAATTGTTATAAAAAAAACTTTCGCTTTCTTCTTCTTTCTTTTTTCCTGATTCCTGACTTCCCTTCCTGGGAGGGGGAGGGGCGAGGGGTGGGTTGACTCATTTATAACTGTTCAACCGGACATGATATTAGTAGACCTATATAAATCAAGAATTGCAAATTTATCACAGATTTGTCTAGAGGGTTGATGCCGTCTTTACCAAATCTTGATAATTTAAAACTGAATAAATACTACTATAAACTGCTGTACAGACCTTGCTGTAGGTATTACAATAAATTACTGATTATTTCTGAAATATGAAGATTGTGTAAAGTGTTAATACCATCGCAGAAGGAAGAAGAAAGAAGGAAGAAGGAAGAAGAAAGAAGGAAGAAGGAAGAAAGAAGAAGGAAGAAAGAAGAAGGAAGAAGGAAAAATATTGTGTTGTCTGAGTTTTAAGCTTTTGATCTGTCCTAACTTTAGAAGGTCTCTAAATTGTAGTTGATGTACTAGATTCTCGCTCTCGATAACCATTGCCAACTTCCCTCGCACAGGGTTGGGATAACATTACCCTTACTCTACTTTTAGGCCATGCACCGAGAGACTGACATTGCTAGTGTCCGAATCCTGGGACTAGGGAGTCACACGGTATCCGCGTGGGAAGGAATTTAACCTCCATGTTTATCAGAGTTACCCTTTTATAGGGCTGGCTGAACGTAAACCCCTTGGTTTACTTAGGCCAAACGAATCGCACACCGGACATGATATTACACTCAATCTAACAATAAACTCTCACGACCACCAGAAGGTTCATCCCTAATCATATTCTCCAACTCAAACGTATACAGTTTATAAATATCATCAACGACATCATTAGGGTCATTAAACACATCCTCATTTGCGTCAAATTCTACTTGACCACTACGACTAGCAACTTCTAGATTTTTATATGTGATACCAGCTTTGATAACTTCAGGTCTAAGTAGCTCTCGTCTGAAAGCCAAATCAAAATTCAACTCTTTGACCAAACCCTCAAAATAATTAACATTTTGCCCACTGCTATACCGCTTTTGTAACTTATTAAAATCAAGACTCTCACCACTCGAAACATTATCAGAATCAGATTCACCTCCTGCCTCAATACTCCCGCCACATAAAGGTTTACTCTGACTACCTAATCCATGACTGCCAACAACACGACCATTACTATCAAACACAGGTCCTCCACTCATACCAGCAGCAGTTTCATCAGTGTAAAAAATACTATAACCCAGGTGTTTAGGAGTAGGGTTAATCTTTCCCCTCACTGAACCCCAAGCTAAACGGCGTTGTCTGCGAGCTACTCTGTTACGACATCTACCTGTCTGCGGGTCTTGCTCTCTTTCTGGATCAGGCCAACCGGAAATATATACTCTATCATCGATCTTGACCTGATTAGGGTCTCCTAGAGGAGCAACTATATAACTGTTTGTGCTTTCAAAGGTGACGATCGCCAAATCTATACCTCTTATTCGATCTGTTCCAATGCTGCGGTCAACTATATCCGTACCTGCAATAAAGCGATCGCGACAGCCAAATCTCACCAATATTGTTAATTTAGGATTACCTTTTAGAGGACACCCCCGATGGTCATTAACGTTTTTAACAATATGAACTTTCCCATCATAAGTTCTAATTCCATAATAAGGAATACCTCCCAACTGCTGCCAATACTGTTTACTATCAAGGTGTCTTTGTATAAAATTATGAGCTACAGTTAAGACATAATATTTATTTCCTGTTTTAGCAATAATTACTCCTGAACCTGGATTCCAAATCCCTGATTTTTGTAATGGGTTATTACGATTTTCTTCTAAGTCTTGTCGTAATTCAGGGGTTAATGCCGGAGCAATTAATACAGTTGTTTGTCGAGCGATCGAATTAATTTCTGCTAGAGAAAGTTGAGCCATAACAGGAGTTGATGTTAGACAACTGAGGAAAATTCCACCCAGAAATATAGATAATTGTTTAGTTTTTTTTTTAAAAATAGCATTTTTCCTAGTTACACCTACTACATTATTTTTACCATTCAATGCACTTTATATTTTCTGATGCTACAGTTATCTATAATATATTTCCTTCATCCCGAATACGCTTTTTGAGAGAAAAATCAAACAGTTTATAGATATTTTTTATCGTATCATAAGGATCTTCAAAACCGCCCTCATTTGCTTCATTTGGGTCGATAAATTCAGACTTTTTGCCGATGCCACTTTCAGGAGAAGTTGGAATATCAGGAACTTGTTTTATTTCTGATTCAATTAGACTTTTTGAAGGAGCTTCTAATTTAAAAGATAAATTTATGCCCACCTGTGTAATTAATTGTCGAGAATAATCAACATTTTGGGCACTACTGTACATTCTTTTTAAGGTTGAATTATTATCCCGATCTAATAAATCTGAATTATTTTGATTGTTATTGAAATCCTTTTCTGAGTCATTTTGAGACTCAAATCCGGGAAACGGTTGCCAATCATTTTGTTCGTTCTGTTTTTGATTTTGTGCCAAAGTATTTTGATATTCAAATGCACTAGAATACTGCCAATTATTTTCTGCTTGTAATGAATCTTTTGAGGTAGAATTATTATTAGATATTGGTTGATATATTTGTCCACAAATAAGTTTATTTGCCGAACCTCGTCCGTGAATTCCAACTACTTTACCATCACTATTAAACACAGGACCGCCACTCATACCAGGACGAGTATGATCTGTATAATATAAGCTATAGCCATTATCCTGTTCAGTAACAGCAGTAGAAGCTTGTAATTTTCCCCATGCAAGACGCCTTTGCCTTTCAGGTGCAGGATCTTTACAAATTATTTTTCTTTCTGAATCTAATTGTGGAGTTCCATCAGGTTTGAGTTTCGGTTCCGCTTCAATTTTCGGCCAACCAGAAATATAAACTTTATCTCCCTCTTTTAATTGATTAGCATCTCCTAAGGAAGCAACAGGATAATTTTTTTCACTTTCAAAACTAACTATTGCTAAGTCATAACCATTTATTTTTTGACTTTCAAAACAACCAAATCTTATCAAAGCAGCTTCTAATCTTTGATTTTTTATTCTTCTGAAAAAGTCATCATTACATTCCTTACCATCATTTATTGCTGTAATCCGATGAACTTCTCGCTTGTCTCTGTAGCTTGTTACTATACCGTAATCTGTATCTTCAGCTATATGTTTTTGACTAAAGTTATGAGTTACTGTCAAAACATAATATTTTTTACCTTTTTTGGCAATAATTACCCCAGAACCTACCGTCCATTTTTTCACAGGTTTTCTAGCTAACAAATCATCGACTTCTTCTTTCGTTAATTTAGGAGCAATTAGAACAGTAGTTTGTTTTGCTATAGAATTAATTTCTTCTACTGTTAATTTTCTAGGAACTGCATCTACCCCACTACCAAGACTGACAATAAATCCAGTCATAGAGGCAGTAAATATATGTCTTATTTTAATCATATTTTTTTACACCTATTCAAAAAAAATTGTGTCAAAAACATCTCAAATCATTACAGTATATTCGGGTGCATCTCAATTCGTGAATAAAGCCAAAAAGTTATTGCTTTTAGGGAACAGGGAACAGGGAACAGGGAACAGGGAACAGGGAACAGGGAACAGGGAACAGGGAATATATAGGAAAAAAGTATTGTTGCTTGCTATGAGATGCACCCGTATATTCGGTGATTAATGTGGTACAATTGACGGGTAAATATTTTTTTCTTGTTATCTATCCAGTCCAGTAGTGGCGTGTCAAGCTGAAAATGGTGTATTAAATTTTTGAGTATAATTCTTGCCCTGACTAAGGTTTGGAGAATTTTCCTAAAACACTATTTCAAGCTTGACGCGCTACTAGACTGACACATCTAAAACTGTGCATTAGCTTTGAACTTGAAAATTCTTACTTTTGACTTTTGACTTTTGACTTTTGAATTGAATCTAATGCACTATTTTAGGTGAAACAGTCCACTACTTGACTCCTCCCTACTCCCTACTCCAAAATTATTAATATTCGTCTTGACGATCTCTGAAAAACCATCCTGTTGATTCAACTTAGTAATAGGAATTGCCCAGCTAGCACCAACCAATTCATCCAGTAACTCTTCCGATGGTTGACTACCATCAGAAAATCGATAAGCATCAAAGCCACCAAAAGCATATTTTGCCCGGCCAATAATTCCAACTAACTCACCATTTTGATTCAAAACTGGCCCTCCACTCATCCCAATTTCAATTTCATTACTCATACCAATTTTATAACCTCTCTCCAAGGATAAATTAAGTAGATGAATAACTTTACCCTTAGTTAAATTATATGGTTTAATTCCTAAATCTATAGTAGGAACTAAATTTATTGCTTTCTTTTCATAGTTAGGAAATCCAGCCACATAAACTTGCTCTCCTAAACTCAAGTTCCAATTAACATTAACAACAGCAACTTGATACTCATGATTTGTGGAAAATTTAACTATTGCTAAATCAAGTTCTCTAAAATTAAATCTAGTATCTTTCTGAGCAGAATATTCCTTTCCATCTACAGTTAAAACTGCCAATTTATTTTCTTGATTTGAATCAAGTACATGAGCGCAAGTTAGAACAAAATACTCAGTTCCTTTCCGAGAAATAATCACTCCCGAACCAGCAATATTTTCTCCTAATAATCTCACAGTCAGAGGTTTGGCGATCGCCTCCACAGTGGGATTATATTTAATAGTAGAAATAGAAGCTGCCTGAATTTGTGGAAGATTCACTTCTTCAGGTTTTGATGCTACCCGATAAAGACAAATTTCCAAAAAAGCTGGAATAATTGCCATTAAACTTATTAGTTGTTTCATTTGATTTAGTGGAAGTTTATTTGTCCCTAAAATTTTTGAGTGGAGATGTCTATTTTAATTATTTTGCTCAAGGACAAAAGCAGTGGGAGCATCTTGCTCCCTTGCTAGGTGCTGTTCATCCCCGTCTATAGCAGTTGAGACTATTATAGTTAGGATTTCAGGTAATTAGGGCTTGTTGAATAAATCTAAAAGCATTGACATATAAAGGATTTAACCTTTTTTGGGTCGAAAAAAGTGTCTGGTTTTCAGCTCTTCATGCTCATGCATGGAGCGTATTTTAGGCGCATAGTTGGGCAGAATAATCTTGGGACAAAACGCCCGCTCCTACCTCCTCGCTCATTCCCCTAATATCATGTCCGGTTGAATACTTACACTTTGGAGGAGGTAAGGCAGAAGGCAGGAGGCAGGAGGTAGAAGGAAAGAAAAGGTGAGAAGAGAAAAGGTTTTTTTATCACTAATTATCCGGACATGATATAACTCCTGTCTCCTGTCTCCTGTATCCTGTCTCCTACCCCTACGAAAAAAGACTTTTTCAGCAAACCCTAATTAGGGCTTGCTGATTAAATATCAAAG
>NZ_JAAHHG010000287.1 GCF_010692555.1 Okeania sp. SIO3B5
TTTTTTTTCAGCAAGCGTAGGTTAAAAAGGTGAGTATTTTCGGCTTTTGCTACCCGAAAAATCACTCTTACTATTGTTTTTGCCACTGACTCTGTAATTCCTATTCCTCCTGGATTCACCGATTCTGTTTGCTTCGTGGTGACAAACGGAAATTCTGGCTCCTCCTCTGAAAAAAAAGACTTTCCATACGCAAGCCCTAATTATTAATTATTAATTATTAATTATTAATTATTAGGTAAGCATTCAGCTATTAGCAATTAGCTCTCAGATCTCAGCTTTTTAATGCAATGAATGAACCAAGTATTTGCTTAACTTCTACTACATTTTGAACAAAGAATTGAAGCACAAAAACAATGAGCTTAAATTGTCCACTAAAGGTAATAAAGCTGTTTGCGCAACATTCCGTAGGAATAGCTGACCGCTGACCGCTGTTTGCGCAGCATTCCCCAGGAAAAGCTTACATTAGTTGTAATTATTATGGTAAAATACTCTTTGACTCTTACAAACAAAAATACTAACCAAATATCTAGATATACTCTAGACTTAGAACAATATTATGAAAATCAGCCTGCCAGTTTTTTTACCCCAATAGTCTGCAATAAAATTAGAAATGAACTACAAAATCAAGGTAGTTTTCATATTAATGATATGTACTTAAAAATAATTATTAAAACATGGATTCAAGATATAAAAGAAGGATATAGAGATAGTAATATTGTTCTAGATTTACCTAAAATTAATCATCGGAATATTAACAGTCTCAAAGAATCAGGAAATCAAGAAATTACCCAACTTATTTATCCAGACTTATCTGATATAGAACCAAAAATTGGTGCCTTACCCCCCCTAGACTTTTCTTAAAGTAAGAAAGAAGGAAGGAGCAAGAAGGAAGAAGGTATTTAGCTTGAGACTGTTACTAAACAAAAACATCAAGTTAAAAATTATCTGGTAGAAAAGAAGTTAAGAGGTTGTCTGAGAAGTCCCATTTGCTACATCCAAGCCCCCTAAATTCCCCAATTCTGGGGGACTTTTAGAAGCAAATTGACTCTTCCCCCAAAGTTAGCAGGGTTGTTTCAAAGTATTGTAAATTAAGGATGCGCGGGATAACAGGAGATTAGGGGGTATTAAAACAATAAAATTTGCCAAAATTTGCCGATTTTTCAGCCAATGAACGTCTTTAAGCTCTGAGAGAATATTTGGTTCAACGCCACTTAAAAGCCTCCATCACCGTGTCTCCGTGTCTCCGCGTCCCCGCGTCCCCGTGTCTATCGAGAATTAAACAGCCCTGTCCAAAATTGGGGGGCTAGGGGGGCAAAATTCAGTATCAAAGAACTTTTCAGATATCCTCTAAAATAAATTTATTTTTTGATAAAAATTATGGCTATTAGTTGTAATGTATGTTTCTACGATAGAAATTCTGACAAAAATCAATTTTGCGAAGTTTGTGGCTCAGAAATACAACCATCAATTACTTTGTTTGAAACAGCAGAGAAAGGAATTCAAGAGGGAGAAAAAAAAACTGTTTTACAAACAGATGAACAGCCACTAAATTTTAATCAAAGTATTAATCAAAAGATTAATCAAAATATTAACAATAATCCTGTAAACCCACAAGTTCACACAAATATTCAAACTAGCTCACCTCCAACTCTAGAAACTACTAAAAAAGCAAATATTTTACCTACAAATTCTGCTAACCCTACTGTAATTACTGGAACAATTGCTAAACTTATTCCGAAACAAGTAGGTTCCCCCGTACCAGAATTTATTATCGATAGTAACAACGCTCTGATTGGCAAATTTGACACGAATATCGGTCCTGTAGAAATTGATTTAGATGGATTTTATGGAGATGAAACAGTTTCTTCTACCCATGCAGAAATCTATTTTGAAAATAATCAATGGCAGATTAAAGACATGGGTTCTACTCATGGTATTTATATTAAACCTGTAGGTAAAACTAGATTTGGATACAGGATGAATAAACCAGAAATATTAAACTCAGGAGATGAAATTGCTATAGGTAAAATTCGATTACTATTTCTGATTATTTAATTTAGAAGTCAGGAGTCAGTAGACATCTCCAGAAAAGAGGGAACAGGGAACAGGGAACAGGGAACAGGGAACAGGGAACCCACCCCTCGCCCCTCCCCCTCCCAGGAGGGGAATAATTGATAATTTCTGGGTAAGAATTGATTTTATTTTTTATTATTGGAGATGTCTAAAAGTCTTATGGGTGAGGGTAGGAGACAGGAGACAACCCACCCCTAACCCCTCCAGTGGAGGGGAAGACAGGAGACAGGAGGAACGGGGTACTTAGAGGAGGTAGGAGTAAGAATTGTAAGAGTGATTTTTCTGCCATAATCATCCCAAAATACTAGCTTTATGCAGCTCTTTAGACCGAAAACAGGCGCTGCGTACTTCCTCCCGTCATTTTTTAGGTTTTTAGTTCGTTCAATTTTGTCCGAATAGTTTCGACTCGTTCGCGGTTAACACCTAAATCTGATTCTCCTAGACGGGAAGCTGAACGTACTTGAATAGCATTAGCATCTTCGTCTACATAAAATTCTACATCATCCACAAATCCCATAATTTTAGTCGTAAACTCAGCATACAAGTAATTTTTATCCTCCTCAACAATATTAGTCCGAGGCATAGATGCAATTATTTGTTTGAGGTTAGCGATCGCTGTTTCTGGATTATTAGAGTCATAGCTCAGAGAAGGTATACCATGTTCTGCATCCTGACTGTAACTACTGACACAGTTTGGACTATTGGGGCAAGGTGCTAGTCGTCCAGAATATACCCCTAGATTATCGGGTCTGGTGCCAGCAAATAAATTTAGTTTGTCAGAGGCGGCATTAATTCCGACAACAATGGCAACTGTTACTAACAAAAAGAGGGTAATGTATAACATTTTCAAAAATATATTAGGAGATTTTTTTTCTGTTGTTTCCATAGTCTATCGGAGAATAATGTGATTGAACTGGCTAATATAATAGCAATTAATCTATATCTAAACCCAAAATTTTATGACTGACGAAAAGCAAGCAATATTAACAGCAAATCAAGCCTTTTATCGAGCTTTTGAAAAACGGGACATTGAAACTATGAGTTCTATTTTGTCCAAGGGTATTGATACAGTTTGCATTCATCCAGGTCGTAATGCCATTCGTGGTTTTGAAAATATTCGGAATTCCTGGGATTTAATATTTAAAAATACTAATTATATTGAAATCGATCTTGATATTGTGACAACGGAAATTAATGGAGATATTGGTTATGTTATTTTGATCGAAAATTTGATGCAAGTTATTGGAGGTAGGAGAACTAAAACTAAGTGTATTGCAACAAATATTTTTGAGCGGATGGGTGGAAATTGGTATTTGATTCATCATCATGGTAGTCCATTGATGAGCTAGGGTATTTCTGAGGAGTCAGGAGTCAGGAGTCAGAAGTCAGAAGTATTGATTTGTAATTGTTTTAGGATTTTGTAACCGATCAGTTATACCAATTTTAAAAAAGAATGTTACGAATAATAAGTGCGATAAAAAGATTTTGCAGGAAATGTCACTTTGACAAAAAAGAGCATTTACGAACTGAAAACTGGTATTAAATCTATTCATTCTGGCTTCTGAATTCTGGATTGCTGAATTCTAAGAAATACCCTATCTATTTGTAGCAAACATTTATCAAATTGGCATTATTTCCACCATCCTGCACTAGGGTATTTCTTAGGAGTCAGGAGTCAGGAGGGAAGTAAGAAGGAAGAAGGAAGAAGGGAAAATCTGGCACTGTCTGAGTTTGAAGCTTTTGATTTGTCCGCGCCGTTTCTTTCCACCTTTATAATTTTTCAAGAGCAGATATTGTCTCCATTTAATATCAATTTCATAACATCAGGACTTACGCATAAGGTAGGAAAAATGCGGAGCAAAACGTTCCTACTGCTGACTACCAACTCCTGACTCCTTATCTAATTTTCTTCCACAATATCGAGGTCTCCGTGGTAATTGAATATCCAATAAATCAGCCACATTACACTTCAATCTACCTGCTGTTTGTTTATTTGGTTCTATATACCCAAAACCACTACTAAAAAACTTTTGCTGATAAGAATAAATTGCTTCTATCCATTGTTTTTGTGCTTCTAAATATTTCTCTGGTTCTCCTAAAAGTTCATCTTCTATCGCTCCAGCATACTGAAGTTTTATATCATTTTCTAGAATTTGCTTAATTGCTTGAATAATTTTTAAGCGTGCGTCTTCTGATGTAACTACTGTTGAATTTTGAGATAATATTTCTGTCTCTAGTTCCCGGACTATTTCTCGAATTACACTGCTAGTAGTGGGAAATTTTTCTAGTGCTTTTTCCATTTTTACTGAGGAAATTATACTAATAGTATTTGTTGTTTTGTCGGTTAATGTATCTTCGGAAATAAGTGGATTTTCATTGTTTTTTTGTTCATAAATACTGTCAGTATTAAACTTCCTTACCTGATATCCTAAAACAAAAGATAGACCATGAGAAAGCAGTAATAAAAAAGTTACTGCTACTGGTAAACCATACTTTTTGAGAGAAATATTCATTCTGTCGGAAACAGTTAATTCTTGTTGAACATTTAACCCAAAAATTCTAATTTCATCAATTGACTTTGACTTCGGAAATGCTGATGTAAATATTGATTTTGGTACTTTTCCATTACTAAGTTGATGAAAATATGCTGCTAACTCATAATCGGGTAGTTGAGAAAATAGCTCGACAAAAGGTTGATAATAATTGCAGCGATCGCGATGGCGCGTTCTAGTTTTATCATGACGATATTTCAAGTGGAAAATGAGTTTTTTCCAAATAGTATTTCCATAAATTAGTTCCTCTATTTCTTGGTCAATACTTATGTTTAATAAATTGTTTCCCACATACTCTAAATCGTGGCGAACTTGTTGTGTAATTGTACTAGAATACGTTGACCATAAACTACTTTTGGTTTTTAATAGCCAACAGAAAGCTGAAACAGATATTTTTTTTCCTAATATTTGAGAGAAGGTGTCATTCATTCCTGCTGCAATTAATGGGTCTAATAATTTTTGATAATTTTTCAGTTGAGATTGTAATTTTAGAGATATTTTTTGTTTCTCATCTTCTTTTTTTCCATCTCCAGTAATATTTAACCAATTCAGATATTCTGGTAAAGTTTCGGGAATAAAAATTGCTCTTAAAGTTAATAACCTAACCATTTGAACATTAGCATTTCCTTGTTTAACAGCATTACTCGCCCCCAGATTATCAAACAGGTTGTTTAAATATTTTGATGTAACTTGACCATTCTGTAATTTTAAAATTAAATTTTCTACCCATTCTTGTTTGATTTGAGAACCACTAATTAATCCTTTAATTGCTGTTTCTATAGCTGCTTCATCTATATTTGTTGAGATATTTTCCCTGGAATTTTTTATCATCTTTGTTTGTCTTTGCGCCAGGGTTGCTGCTACTTCAGTATTAGCAGGATGAATAATAATAAATTGTTCTGGTCGTTCAATTGCTTCGACATTATAAGCCCATGATATAGGTAGATCCTTGGCTTTAATCTCAGCAATTTTATTAATAATTTGTAAGTCAGATAATTCAGTGGGAATTATTACAGGTACAACTTGACTACTCAGCCAGTTTTGCCATTCTGTGGGTAAATTTACTTCTAATTTTTTAGTGATTTTATGTTGATTTGGTTTCCCAATTTCTTTAGTTTCAGATGGATTAAATATCGGATTAATACCTTGTTGTTGTTGAGTATTTATCCAGTCTAATATTTGCCAAATCTTATCTTTACCAGTGCAGAGAAAATAACGATGAAAAGAGGTAGAACGCCCATATTCATCTTGACCAGTAGTTACTACAGCAACTACTGAATAATCTGGTTCTTCATTACTTATACTTAAGATAACTCGCCCGACAAAAGTAGGTTCTTGACTATTACGATCTTTGCTAACTTCAAAGCCTTTATTAGCAATGGCTCTTCCTACAGAATGGGGAACTTGAGGCAAGGTTAAGTTCATATATTCCCCTACTTTAAATCCCCGAGAAATCCATTTACCATCGGGTAATATTTCGGGAATTATACCTGTGCTGAACTCGTGAATTTCAATAATTTCCATTTGCTGATTTGAGGAAGGTGTTAGGTTTTATATCTTATATAATGTCCGGTTGAATAGTTATAATTAAAGCTTGTAGTAGGGCTTTAGTCCTAATACCAATTTGAAAAAAGAATTTTACAAATAATAAGTATGACTAAAAAACTTTACAGGAAACCTATATTTGACAAAGCGGTTCGACCCCGCGACTACGCCAGTCGCAAGGGAACGCGTACCAAGATAAAAAGAGAATTTCCGGTCTAAAAACTGGCATTGAAGCTATTCATTCTGACTTCTGAGTTCTCACTCCTTACTTCTAAGAAATACCCTAGCTATTTGTAGCAAACATTTATCAATTATAAGATAGATATTTCAGTTGCTCAAGCCCTACTACGAACAAAAAATTTTCTTCTTTTCCTCCTCTTTCTTCTTCCTTCTTCCTTCTTTCTTCTTCTTTTTTCCCTCCTGACTCCTGACTCCTGACTCCTGACTCCTTAATCATTATCTAACTGTGAATTACGTTTGCCTGTACAAATCCAATAAATAGGAGAAACTAAGCCAAAAGGTCGCCATTTTTTCGAGTCTTCTAATACTGATGCTACTCCACCACGGCCTCGATAAATTTGCTGAGAATTTGGCTTATAATATTTATTTCCTGTAACCCCAAAAGCAGAAGTTGTAAAATATTCCACACTACCCATTCCCAAATTTTGCCAAGATTCTAATCTTTCAAAAATAGTAGGAAACCGTGCCTCTACTAAAAATTTTGGTCTATTTCTATTTACCCATAAATCAGCTAATTCACACTTAGTTAAAACCAAAGCAATACGCCGTTTTTCACTAAACAAATCTCGACCTGCTAATGCTACTAAAAGTTGATCGACTCCTCTGGCATATTCTAGGTCTTTACGATGAGTTGTACCATCAATCATTAACATAATTCCCGTCGCTGGAAAACAATCATTTAAGTAATCTCTAAGTAATTGAGAATCTGTTTGCTGAAGTACATCGCTGAAAAATTCTCCAGAATAATCTTTGCAACTAATATCTAAATTCAAAACAGTATTCGATCGCCTCAAATTATCTTCTGGTTTGAGAATAATTCTTAAACTATAATCCTTAATTTCTAAAACATCATTAGCTAGACGAGTTTGTTCAATTTGTAACCCTGACTCTATAAAATTTTTTGCCTGCTTAATCAAATATTCTCCATCTTTATTTGCTGGAGTAACTAATTCAACAGGACTAGAAACATCAGCATTTGGCCACCTAGCTAAAGCTGCCATATAAGTAGTTTTACCAGCAGCGCGATCGCCTATTACTCGTAAAATGCCAGAACAATTTTCTTCTTTTAAATTCTCATTAATTCTGGTCTTTAATAGGGAGTTAAACATTCTTTTTTACCGAAAAATTGTGGTTTCAAGCCTCTCCTTTTAAGCTATCCCTTATAAGGAACTCCTGAAAACCTTGTAGGAAGTAGGGGAGCAGGGGAGTAGGGAGCAGGGGAGTAGGAAGGAAAGAATCATAGTAGATAGGAAAAACTACTCAAGTTATCAAAAAAATGTACTTTTTCATACCCTTTTTCTCTGACAAAAACCTTTGAAAGACTTATACATAACTTGTCTATTTTGTCAATATTTATGTTAAGAAAGATGTTTATAAAGCATAGCCTTTTAAGGGGATAATAAATAAAAATTTTCCTTTGAGTCAACCTCTTATTTTTAAGGAGAGGTAATAATTAATAATTAATTATTAACTATTAATTATTAATTATTAATTATTAATTGTTTTACCTTGACTTAACCAATACAGGGGTGAAACTATGCCATAAGGTTTCCATTTCAAAGGTTCCCGTAAAATTGAGTGGGGACTTCCTAATTCATCAGTACGATTTGGACGGGGGTCATTTCGTTGTAGAACGCCAAAAGTAGATATAGCATAAAACCGTAAATTTTGCTGAGGAATACGCTTTTGTAAAATACTGGTTGTTCTTGGTAAATGTACTTTAAATATGTCTAATTCTGGGTCTAGACGACCAGGCCAAATTTCTCCTCTTTCACATTTACTCATTGCTATAGCTAGACGTAAATCTTGGGAGCGGTCGCGCTGATCTATTAAATTAATAAATCTCTCCATCACATTACTATAAAATATGTCGCTTCCTGGCTCCCATTTATGGAGTAAAATTAGACAACCGACATTATCTTTGATTAGACATTCATCGAGAAATTCTTGATGTAAAGGATTAGAAATACCTGTTTGTAATTCATTAAAAATCTCCCCTGGATAATCCCGTACTACTAGATTAATTTCTTCTGGTTTTTTTTGCCACCAACGCTTGATTTCTATGTGGAAAGAATACAAAGGTAAATCATAGAAACTTTTGATTTTTATTCCATCAATAATAGTCGGTTCTAAAGAAGCACCATTGAGAATAATTGTTTCAGCTTTATTAGCTAAATTTTGAGCATCGTTAGTAATAGCTGTAATTTGAAAATTTGGGTGACTTTTTTCTGGCCAATAAGCTAATCCTGCTAGATAAGTGGTCTTACCTGCACCCGTAGGTCCAATAATACAAATATTCCCCATTTTTTTGATTAAATCTGTGTTTACTATATAAGCATTTCCTGCGGAATGCTGCGCAAACAGCAGTCAGCATTTCAGCACTTCCCTACGGGATGCTACGCAAACAGCAAATAATGAATAATTCCTTCTAAGGTTGAAGGGGCGTATCTTGGCAGTAATATCAAGTCTCATTAAGAACGCCATAATAAATTAGCTATCTTTAGTCATCTAAAGATGACTTCTGCTTTGAGCCAAGAAATTTATTTCTTGGCGGATGACTATATAAGCAGTCAGCAGTCAGCATTTCAGCACTTCCCTACGGGATGCTACGCAAACAGCAAATAATAAATACAGGACTTACGCAAAGGCACTATTTATATAGTATAAAAACTATTGCCCAACAGTTTGTAGCACTATATATAGCGTATCTGCGTAAGTCCTAAAATAATTCCTTTTAAGGTTGAAGGACTGTACCTTGGCAGCGGATGACATGGCTCGTCAAGGATTGAAATCCTTGGCTAATAGTTTAAGTCATCTGAAGATGACTAATGACAAAACTTTCACTTCTTCCTTCTTACTTGTTTTGATCACGGGAGCAAGATGCTCCCACTGGCTATACTTATTGCTTCTTTATTCCCTATTTCTTCTTCCTTCTTCCCTCTTCCTTCTTCCTTCTTTTAGGCTCGCCAAGCTCGTCAAGGATTGAAATCCTTGGCTAATAGTTTAAGTCATCTGAAGATGACTAATGACAAAACTTTCACTTCTTCCTTCTTACTTGTTTTGATCACGGGAGCAAGATGCTCCCACTGGCTATACTTATTGCTTCTTTATTCCCTATTTCTTCTTCCTTCTTCCCTCTTCCTTCTTCCTTCTTTTAGGCTCGCCAAGCCAAGGATTGAAATCCTTGGCTAATAGTTTAAGTCATCTTAAGATGACTAATGACAAGACTTTCACTTCTTCTTTCTTAGTTATTTTTATCACGGGAGCAAGATGCTCCCACTGGCTATACTTTTTGCTTCTTTGTTCCTTCTTTCTTCTTTCTTCTTCCTTCTTTTAGGCTCGCCAAGCCAAGGATTGAAATCCTTGGCTAATAGTTTAAGTCATCTGAAGATGACTAATGACAAAACTTTCACTTCTTCTTTCTTAGTTGTTTTGATCACGGGAGCAAGATGCTCCCACTGGCTATACTTATTGCTTCTTTCTTCCCTCTTTCTTCTTCCTTCTTCCCTATTCCTTCTTCCTTCTTTCAAACTAAATAACTAGCTAAATAAATCCAAGGTAATTCTAATAAACTACGGTGATAAATACTGGTAATAAAACACCGAACCGATAAACCAGAACGACTACTATTTATTTGCTCCAATTGTGATTTTAGTGGTAAAAAATAACGATTAACCACATAATTATGACGTTGCAGCCAATTCATAGTAGAACCATGAGGTAAATAAGCCAATTTAGCAATTTCTTGCTCAAGATTACAATCAATTAAATCAGCTTTATTCAGACATATTACAATACGTCGAGCTTGAGGACAATCATAAATAAAAAACTCAGTCCAACGATTAAATCTATTGCACCATTGTTGCTGAGTAATATAATTTTCCTGCTCAATGTGAGGCTGTAAAATTTCTCGATAAGGAGGAACAATTAAAAAAATACCTTCACTTTTACCCACTGTTCCTTTAAAATCTTGCCATTCATTAATATGCTCAGATTGCCATGACCTACGAAATAATTCCCCAGGAGAATCTATCCAATCTACAGAAATTTTACTAATACCAGTAGAAAGTCTAACTTTCACATCCAAAGAACGCTTTTCAATACTTTGAGTAGGTTTAGCAGTGCCATCTAAATTAAGTAAATTTGCCTGGAGATTTTGATAATTTTGATTGACTAAAGAAACCTGGACATAATTTCCTTGGGGATTGGCCAATTCTAATGCGAAATGAGTTTTGCCGACGGCGCGATCGCCTATATAAACTACTCCCATTTTAGAGTTAAGAAGTTAAAGATAATTTCAACAATTAATAATTAATAATTAATAATTAATAATTACCTCTCCTTGAAAAGAAGAGGATTGACTCAAAGGAAAATTTTTTTCTTTTTTCCCCTTAAAAGGGGAGGCTTTAAACCACAATTTCTCGGTAATTTGGGCATTATAAATCTGTCTGACCAAAAAATAAGGTCTCAAGCCTCCCCTTTTAAAGTAGAGGTACTGATAACTGATAACTGAAATGACTCCTCCATAAATTTTTCATATTTGTAAAATTACTCGTGCCAAGTTGAAATAAATCAAAACACCGAGAACATCCACAGCAGTAGTAATAAAAGGTGCTGACATTAATGCCGGATCTAACCCAAATGAACGAAACAGGAATGGCAAAGACGAACCAGCAACAGAAGCCAAAATTGAGATTGCCAGCAAACTTACACCCACCGTCACTGACACTTCTAAATTACCATTAACAATAAACAGGAAAGCCCAAACTGTTGCTAACAAACCGAGAACACTCCCAAGTATTGTACCAGCAGCAGCTTCACGCAGAATCACTCTCAACGGCCCAATTTTCCAGATTTCATCGGTATTCATACCCCTAATTACAACAGTGGAAGACTGCGCTCCTACATTCCCTCCAGTACCAGTCAACAATGGAATAAACGCTGCTAAGGCAACTACTTTTTGCAGAATATCTTCCTGCGCTGTAATAATTCCACCCGTAACACTATTTGTCAGCAGTAACACAAATAACCAGACTACTCTTCTACGAGCAGCAGTAAATAGATTTACCTGGAAATAGTTATCACCTTCAGACTGCACCCCACCTAAAGCATAAATATCTTCGGTAGTTTCTTGTTCCAAAATATCGAGAACATCATCAATGGTAATGATACCAACCAGTCGTTCTTCACTATCTACTACTGGTATTGCCAGAAAGTCATAACGCTTAATAATACGAGCAACTTCTTCTTGATCAGTACCAGTTTCCACGCAGACAAAATCACGACTCATAATTTCGCTGATAGTTTGGTTTAGTTGAGCAGTGACTAAATCTCGCAATGACAAAATACCTGTGAGATGACGGTTAGTGTCAGTGACGTATAGAGAATAAACTGTTTCGGTAACGTGAGCTAATGAGCGAATACGTTCTAAACTTTGAGAAACTGTATATTCTTCTTTAAGAGAGATGTATTCCGGAGTCATTATCCGTCCTGCTGTTCCAGAGTTGTAACCCAGAAGTTGCGCTGTAGCTTGGCGTTCGGCGGGGCTGAGTAGACCTAATAAACGCCTGACAACGGTAGCGGGTAATTCTTCAAATAGTTTAACACGGTCGTCAGGTGACATTTTGTCAACTATATCTATGACTTCTTGGCGTTTGAACTTTTCGCATAGAGACTGTTGTACGCTGGAGTCTAGTTGTTCATAGACTTCGATCGCCTCACCTTTAGAAAGCAAGCGAAATGCTATGACTTGCATCGTTTCTGGTAAACCTTCGATCGCTTCGGCAATATCGGCGGGTTGTACAGGAACTAACATAGCTTTAGCTCCAGATAAATTATCTTGTTCTAGTAGAGCTTGAAGTTGCGATCGAACTAACTCCCGTAATTCTTGACGAGAAATAGTAGCTATGGAAGAGGATGAATAGTTATTATCTTCAGTCAAAGCTAACCCTCCTAATATATAGATTCCTGGATCTAGTTTAGAGGCTAAATGCACTTTTTGCTCGTTACAGCGCGTAGCGCTAGGGAATAGGGAACACCGAATCTGGGAATAGCAAACTGTAAAAGGGTTTCAGGACTGAAAAATGTCGGCACCCAATTCTTGTAGTGCTATATCAAGTAATATCATGTCCGGTTGAACAGTTATAAATAAACTATGAAGGAGTCAGGAGTCAGGAGTCAGGAGTCAGGAGGGAAGAAAGAAGAAGAAGGAGAAAGTTTTTTTATCACTAATTATACGGACATGATATAATCATAGATAATA
>NZ_JAAHHG010000288.1 GCF_010692555.1 Okeania sp. SIO3B5
TCAATAGTTTCTAATTTCCTTTTTCAAGTAAGTAATAAGTCAGAAGGAAAAAGTCAGAAGGATATAAATCAATAGTTTCTAATTTCCTTTTTCAAGTAAGTAATAAGTCAGAAGGAAAAAGTCAGAAGGATATAAATCAATAGTTTCTAATTTCCTTTTTCAAGTAAGTAATAAGTCAGAAGGAAAAAGTCAGAATGATATAAATCAATAGTTTCTAATTTCCTTTTTCAAGTAAGTAAGAAGTCAGAAGTCAGAATGATATAAATCAATAGTTTCTAATTTCCTTTTTCAAGTAAGTAATAAGTCAGAAGTCAGAATGATATAAATCAATAGTTTCTAATTTCCTTTTTCAAGTAAGTAAGAAGTCAGAAGTCAGAATGATATAAATCAATAGTTTCTAATTTCCTTTTTCAAGTAAGTAAGAAGTCAGAAGTCAGAATGATATAAATCAATAGTTTCTAATTTACTTTTTAAAGTAAGTGAGAAGGAAAAATTCAGAAAGATATAAATCAATAGTTTCTAATTTCCTTTTTCAAGTAAGCAAGAAGTCAGAAGTCAGAAGTCAGAAGGATATAAATCAATAGTTTCTAATTTCCTTTTTCAAGTAAGCAAGAAGTCAGAAGTCAGAAGTCAGAAGGATATAAATCAATAGTTTCTAATTTCCTTTTTCAAGTAAGCAAGAAGTCAGAAGGAAAAAGTCAGAAGGATATAAATCAATAGTTTCTAATTTCCTTTTTCAAGTAAGTAAGAAGTCAGAAGGAAAAAGTCAGAATGATATAAATCAATAGTTTCTAATTTCCTTTTTCAAGTAAGTAAGAAGTCAGAAGGAAAAAGTCAGAATGATATAAATCAATAGTTTCTAATTTCCTTTTTCAAGTAAGCAAGAAGTCAGAAGGAAAAAGTCAGAATGATATAAATCAATAGTTTCTAATTTCCTTTTTCAAGTAAGTAAGAAGTCAGAAGTCAGAATGATATAAATCAATAGTTTCTAATTTCCTTTTTCAAGTAAGTAATAAGTCAGAAGTCAGAATGATATAAATCAATAGTTTCTAATTTCCTTTTTCAAGTAAGTAAGAAGTCAGAAGTCAGAATGATATAAATCAATAGTTTCTAATTTCCTTTTTCAAGTAAGTAAGAAGTCAGAAGTCAGAAGGATATAAATCAATAGTTTCTAATTTCCTTTTTCAAGTAAGTAAGAAGTCAGAAGTCAGAATGATATAAATCAATAGTTTCTAATTTACTTTTTAAAGTAAGTGAGAAGGAAAAATTCAGAAAGATATAAATCAATAGTTTCTAATTTCCTTTTTCAAGTAAGCAAGAAGTCAGAAGGAAAAATTCAGAAGGATATAAATCAATAGTTTCTAATTTCCTTTTTCAAGTAAGCAAGAAGTCAGAAGTCAGAAGTCAGAAGGATATAAATCAATAGTTTCTAATTTCCTTTTTCAAGTAAGTAAGAAGTCAGAAGGAAAAATTCAGAAAGATATAAATCAATAGTTTCTAATTTCCTTTTTCAAGTAAGTAAGAAGTCAGAAGGAAAAAGTCAGAAGGATATAAATCAATAGTTTCTAATTTCCTTTTTCAAGTAAGTAATAAGTCAGAAGGAAAAAGTCAGAAGGATATAAATCAATAGTTTCTAATTTCCTTTTGGCAGTATTATTGTAAGCATTTCCTGCGGAATGCTGCGCAAACAGCTATCAGCAGTCAGCTAGCCTCCTCCGGAGGAACTACGTTAACAGCAATTAGTAATTATTCATTACTTCTAAGGTTTTGTCCTCGGACTCATGGCAGTAACTTTTTATTCTTTTTCAATTTCAAAGGTTGTTTTTACCGAATTATTAATAATTAATAATTAATAATTAAATAATTAAGGTTTAAAGCCTCCCCTTTTAAGGGGAAAAAAAAGAAATAATATCTCCTTATATTCAATCAAGAACGGTTTTAACCAGAGGTAATTATCAATTATCCATTATCCATTATCCATTAATGAAGCGGACCCAAAATTAATAGCTGATAACGCAGTTCCGACCATAGGAGGCTAGCTAATAGCTGACGGCTGTTTGCGTAGCATTCCGTAGGAAATGCTTACTTATTATTGTAATAGGTTAAAAATTAACTATACTACTTATTACTAGGAAAGGTCAACTTTCTGATATTTTTCCTAGTCAATACAGCAAAAAGCAAAATAAACTAGAGATAAACAATGTCAATTATAAAATTTTTAACCATCACGTCAATTTTCTTATTAACAACAGTAGGTACTATCTCTAATGATAGTATATCTGAAGCAAAAAATAATAAGAATCTTGTCTCTCAAAATAATTATTTCCAATTAGCTGAAGCTAACTCAGTCGAAAATTTACAAGATATTATCGGAGGAGATACACAGGTAGAAAAAGTAGTAGAAGGTTTCAAATTTATCGAGGGACCTGTCTGGCATCCTGACGGTTTTTTACTATTTAGTGATATTCCAGAAAATACAATTTATCAATGGCAACCTAATCAAGAAATCAAAGTATTTCGTCGTCCTTCTGGGAAGGCTAATGGTAATACACTTGATTTACAAGGAAGATTAATTACTGGAGAACATAATAATCGTCGGGTATCGAGAACTGAAAAAGATGGAAAAATAATTACACTTGCTGATGAATATAACGGTAAACGTCTGAATAGTCCCAATGATTTAGTTGTTAAATCAGATGGAAGTATTTATTTTACCGACCCTCCTTATGGAATTAAATCAGAACAAGAAGAATTAGGTTTTTATGGTGTTTATAAGATTGCACCAAATGGTAAATTAACTTTATTAGTTGATGATTTTATTCGCCCTAATGGTATTGCTTTATCACCTGATGAAACTAAACTTTATGTTAATGATTCTGAAAAAAGTCATATTCGTGTTTTTGATATTAAGTCCGATGGAACTCTAGAAAATGGAATAATTTTTGCTGAGTTAAAAGACTCAAATAAACGAGGTGTACCTGATGGAATGAAAGTAGATTTGCAAGGAAATATTTATAGCACTGGACCGGGAGGAGTTTGGGTTTTTTCTCCATCAGGAAAGTTATTAGGAATTATTGCCGTACCAGAAAAAGTTGCTAATTTAGCATGGGGAAATAATGACTATAAAACTCTTTATTTAACAGCTAGTAAAAGTCTCTATCGAATTACTCTTAAAGTTACTGGAGTTAGACCGTTCAACTAAAGTCAAAAGTCAAAAGTCAAAAGTTAGAAGTTAGAAGTTAGAAGTTAGAAGTTAGAAGTGATATTTTAGGTATTTAAAACCTCTACTCTACAGTAATTTCAGCTTATTATTTTATTTCATCAGTTAGCAACTATTTGTGACATTTTTTAAGTTAATTGCTATAATACCATTTTGAAAAAAGAATGTTACGAATAATAAGAATCATAAATAAACTTTCAAATAAAGTCTATTTGACGAAAAAGACAATTTACAACATCAAAAAAGGTATTAAATCTATCCCCATACGAATTCTGGATTCTGAATTCTGGATTCTAAGAAATACCCTAGCTATTTGTAGCAAACATTTATCAAATTGGTATAATACCAATTTAAAAAAATAATGTTACGAATAATAAAGGAATTAAAATATTTTATAGGAGATTTATCTTGGAAAAAAAAGATAAATTCATACCTAAAAACTGCGATTAAAGCTATTTCCAAAGTTCAAGGTTAGTTTTTTCCAATACTTTGAATTATCTTTAAATCTCTCAATACTAATTCCTGCTATAAAGCCAATAAATTAATAGCTGATAGCTGATAGCTGACCGCTAAATGCTTACCCTAAAACCTACCATCTATTAAATATTCACAGCCAAATTAATGTTAAATAATTCTCTATCTAAAACATCATATCAAGCAGTATTTCTTGGTTATAACTTTTTACCAATAATTACTTGGAAAGTATTATCAAATCCTGCTGCTGAAATTGTGGCATTTTTCAACAACTATCGTATTCATAAACAGATTAAATATTTGACTGTCAATAATTACGATTTAAAGTTAGATATTTATCAGTCCCTCAAAAATAAACCTCACCCAGTAGTTATTTTTATTCACGGTGGTGGTTGGGTAGATCGTCCAAAAGAAGTAGAACTATTTTTTTTATTGCCGTATCTGAAAATGGGTTTTTCCATTGTGAATGTGGGGTATCGTTTGGCAGCACAGTCCTTAGCACCCGCAGCAGTAACAGACTGTCAGTCTGCTTTACGTTGGACGATAAAAAATGCCCAAAAGTATAATTTCGATCCTGAAAAAATCATTGTCAGTGGCTTTTCTGCAGGTGGGCATTTAGCTATGACAACTGCTATGTTACCTACTTCTGCTGATGAGGAATTGAAAGTAGCTGCGGTAGTCAATTGGTATGGCATTACAGATGTCAAAGATTTACTTGAGGGGCCGAATGTTCGAGATTATGCTCTGGAGTGGATGGGCAACCAGAGCGATCGCTTGGAAATTGCCGAAGGTATTTCTCCTATTAATTATGTACATTCTGAACTCCCACCAATTTTTACTGTTCACGGCGATGCCGACTTAAGTGTCCCATATAATCATGCTGTGAAATTTCACGAAGCACTTAATCAAGCGAATGTACCGAATCAATTATTAACTATTTCCGGAGGTGGACATGGAGGATTTAGTTATGGTCAAAATATGAAAGTTTATAAACATATTGAAGCTTTTTTCATAAAAAATGATTTATTAGGTGATTAAGAATTAGGTGGTGGTGAATAGTCATGGTAAAGGCCAGGTTGAGGCTTTTTAGCAACTCCCAATTCCTAATTAATATTTCTTTACTATTAATTTCGACTACCACCTAATTAACTTCCAAAATGGCTGGACAAACCAGAAAAAACTGAGGCAGTGTTGTTAACCTTAATCAATTAAGACAAATGTTATATCTGACTGAATTTTCAGTAGTTAATTCAGCAGTTGGTATGATGTCATCAACTTTATTAGCACAGCAAGGAAGATCTCAAACTATAAATGAATCTTCATTTCTATTTTTAAGTTTTCTTATTTTTAGTGGATACTTAATAATGGGGTTTTTATACTATAAGATTTACCAAAAATTAAATGTTGAAAATTCATGGTTTGCTTGGATTCCAATTTTAGGTACATATATTACTTTTAAAGCTGCTGATGAGCAAGAGCCTCTTTTATGGACAATTTTATCTTTTATTCCATGTATTAGTATCATTGCTTCGATTAAGCTAATTATAGCTTGGGTGAGAATCTTTAATAAGTTGAATAAATCTCCCTGGTTACTGTTGATATGTATCATACCTTTGGCAGCTTTCTTTGTCTTTGGATATGTAGCATTTACCTAAAAATTTTTCAACAAAAGAAGTATTCAATAATTAATAATTAATAATTAATTATTACCTCTCCTTGAAAACGGATAGGGTTGACTCAAAGGAAAATTTTTTCTTGTCCTTTAAAGGAGAGGCTTTAAACCTTAATTATTCGGTAATATTAATGTAAGTATTCAGCTCTTAGCAGTCAGCACTTCCCTGCGGGATGCTACGCAAACAGCAAATAATGAATAATTCCTTCTCAGGTTGAAGGAGCATACCTTGGCAGTAACTTTTAATTCTCTCTCAAATTTTCAATTGCTTTGATACCAAATTCAAGAAAGATTGTTACAGTAAAATATAGATGCTTAACGGAATTAAAAAATCTTCACTGTTTATTTATTATACCTACCACCTACCACCTAACACCTAATACCTTGAATAGCTAATGTAGCAATATTTTTTGAAAATGGTATGACTTCCTACTCTCATAAATAGCTGATAGCTGATAGCTGATAGCTGAATGCTTACATATTAATTAACTACAGGAGTAATTTGAACAATGCTAAAACTTAAATACAGGAAAGTAATTTTTCTGATTCTTATTGCTATTCTAGCAGGGGGATCAATGGCTGCTTATTCTCAATCAGAGACTAATTTTTTGCTCAAAACTGTAGAATTAGTTATGTTTCAACAAGCAGCAACAATTGTAATTTATCTCAGTTGTTTTGGTTGGGATATATTGCGTAGTCGTTAAGGAAGTCAGAACTCAGAAGTCAACCCACCCCTCGCCCCTCCCCCTCCCAGGAGGGGAAATAGAGGATTTGAGGAACTCTCCAAAAATATTTGGCCTTAAAAGGCGGGGTTTTAGACCCAATTATTTTGATAAATAAATTGAAATGCAAAAGTTTTCTGAATTCTTATCTGATAAAGAGCGATGTCAGCGATATGTCTATCTGGCGATCGCTCTTCTTCCTATTATTGGCAGCTACTTTTTGAATTTTGGGCTGAAGATACCATTTATAGGATGTCCACTGTTACGTTATATAGGTATTCCTTGCCCTGGATGGGGTTTTACCCGGTCCCTGATGGCAGTTGCACGAGGAGATTTAAGTCAAGCGATCGCTTATCATTTATTTGGGCCTGTATTTTTTGCTGTGTTTGTAATTGCAATTTTACATATTGTTTTGGAATTAATAAATAATCGAAAAATCCGAACATTTTATGTACCTTTAATTCAAAATAATCATTTTCAGATTTTTTGTTTTCTAGTTTTATTCGGCTATCATGGAACACGACTACAAGAGTTGTGGAAAACTGGAGAAATTTATAATTTTTTGATTCATTCCAACCTGGGAAATTGGTTGTTTGGGGTTATTAGTTAAAAGCAGGGAGTGTGGGGAGATGGGGAGATGGTGAATCTGGAGATAAATTTCCACCTTTTTCCCCTATTATATTTCTCTAGAGCAGGATGGCAGAAATAACTAACCAGTTAAAAAATCTTAAAAGCTATACCAATCAATACTTTTGACTTTTAACTTTTGACTTTTAACTTCCGCGTGGGAACGGGCAAGATGCCCATTCCACAAAACTATTAAAATCATCCCGCATTTATGCAACGTCTAATATGAAATATAAAAAAGAATGCTACCAATAATTTAGCTAGTTAAAAAACTTTACCGAAAAATCGTGGCCTCAAGCCTCCCCTTTTTTTATTGCCATATTTGAAAATGGGTTTTTCTGTAGGAAGTAATTTGCTATTTGATATAATTTCTCTAGTCAAACAAAATAATTAATTAGCAATGAATCTACAAGAACAAAATTGGACTAACTTATTTGGAAATCATACCCCAGAAGGAATAGCTTGGTATGGTATTTGGACTAGATATTCTCCAGAGTTAGAAGTTATAAAATCTTTTCAAGGTATCAGAAAATTCTCAGCTAATCAGGATAAAACAGTAATTACTCACCACAATAGTTATACTTATGCTGATGGTAGTACGGAAGAAAAACAATGGCAAATTGAGAAAGAAATTGCTAATCAACCAGATGGAATGATTCATCCGGCATTTCAATCAATGAGGACATTATCTTTCAGTAAAGAAGCCAAAACTTGGATGTGTCCACAATTAAAAATAGGGAATCGTTTTGGTTGTGAATTATTTTTCCAGCATCAAAATTTTCGGACTGGCGTTGTTTCTGGTTATGGAGAGAATGGTGAGCTAGCAGGATTTACACAAATTCGCGAACATCTTAATAGTTATCCTGAGCAAAAACCAGGAGCAGAATTAAAGAATATATCAGGAAATTGGGTGGGGAAAAAAGAGTCTATGACTCCCGATTTACAAATTTATCAAGAACCAGAACAAACAAAACTTGAGTTAGATCCAACGGTGGGTAAAAATAAAACATTTTTTCTGCCCGATGGTATAGTTATTAATGTTCCTAACAAGGTAAACATAGGAGAAGAATTTGAACTTATAGTAGGTAAGATGGTGATAGAAAATAAGTATAAACGAATGACTGTTAAATACGATAAAGATGGCAAATTTAAGCAGTTAATTTCTGAAGTATTTGACCGGAAAGATTAAACTAAAAAAAGTAAGCATTCAACCGTCAGCTATCAGCTAATAGCTGAATGCTTACTAAAAAAATAGTGATAGGTCATTTCAGTTATCAGTTATCAGTTATCAGTTATCAGTACCTCTGCAATAAGGAGGCTTGACATCAGGAATATTCTCTTGTTTGATATTATTTCTAGTTCAGTAGTAGACTGACACAGCTAAAGTGCAATAGATTTTTATTTCTAGGTGTCTTTATCTCCCTTACTTCCCTACTCCCCCACTCCCTAATGCACCATTGTCCAGTAGGGTGCGTTAGCGGAACGAAGTGGAGCGTAACGCACAATTTTTGATGTTGCTTGGTGCGTTACGCTATCGCGCTTCAGCACCCTACAGCTCTCTGCGTTAACTGCGTTAACTGCGTTAACAGCAACAGTACTCTCTCTTAATGAGACAGTGTTTAAATTAAAATAGTTTTTTATGATATAATTGAAAATCAATCACTTATACATCAAAAAAAACTAAATTTAGCAATGGTAATAGACATCTCCCATAACAAACCTCTTCCTAATTGGGAAAAATTACTACAAGTTGCTCAACAAAATACCACAGCAAAATGGATATTAAGAACAGAGCAAAGTCCTAGAACTGCAACAATATCTAGTTATATTGATCGACTAAACCCTGGAGAAAAATCTTCTGTTTTGCTTTATCGAGATACAAATGCTTGGTGTCCTTTTTGTGAAAGAGTTTGGTTAGCCTTAGAAGAAAAACAAATCCCTTTTGAAGTTGAGTTGATTAACTTAAAAGACAAGCCACAATGGTACAAGGATATGGTACCAACCGGGTTAGTTCCAGCAGTGAAAATTGAAGGGGAGTTAGTGTATGAGTCTAAAGATATTTTACTTGCTTTAGAAAATAAATTTGATAGTTTTCCTCTATTGCCAAAGGAACCTCAAGAAAGGTCTGTAGCTTTAGATATGATTGAAGCTTTTGAAAGTAATGGTTTAGTGAAGTCAGGATATCAGTTTCTCTTTTATTCTCGCCAGAATACAGAAATGACACCCGAACAAAAAGAGGTACAACTGCTGAGTTTGCAAACAACTTTTGAGACTAAGTTAGACCAGTTTGAGGAAACATTAGGTCAGTATCCTGGTGTTTATTTTATGCAGGAGTTTAGCTTGGTGGATATAATGTACACTCCTGCCATCAGAAGATTAGCAGTAAATTTACCTGTATTTCGGGGGTATTCTATACATAATAACGATCGCTTTCCTCGGATTAATCAATGGCTCATGGCGATCGATCAACGTCAGGCTTATCAACGTATAAAACCAAGCGCTCGAACTAATAATTTGGTCATGCAAAATATATTTAGTTTACAGCCTATTTACGAGGGTAAACCAGAACCTCAAGTAGAATTTGCAAGTCTGGAAAAAGACTATCGGATGGAGGCAGCAGGCAGATTAAGTAGTAACTACCAAACTCTTGTTGCTGATATTCTCAAAAATTCGGGAATTAAAACATGGGCGAGTCAGGAGAGTTTAGCAATCATTGAATCAGTTATTGACCTTTATTTAAGAGGTTTGGTTTATTATTTAATTGAGGGAAGTATACCATCATTTTCTGATCTCTCAGTTGATGCCAAAACTGAACAACAAAATGAAGTGAAGGAAAAAGCTGTTGCTGATCCTGCCGTGGGAGCGATCGCTCTGGCTTTTCTCAGAAACCGAGTTTGTGTTCCTCGTGATATGAGTGCAAATGCTGCGGTTGCTTTTCAAACAGCAATTGATAATATGTTGTCTTGTATATACTAAATTTATCAGTGCAGTAGGTGCGTTAGCGGAATGGAGTAGAGCGTAACGCACCATTTTTGATGTTGCTATTTGATCATAGAGAAACCGGGTTTATTTGATATGCCAGATCGTAGTAATATCATGTCCGGATAAGAGCGTGATAAAAAACTTTCTCCTTCAACTCCAGTTATTCTTCTTCCAACTTCAGTCTTCCCTCCTGACTCCTGAGGACTGAGGACTGACTCCTAAGTCGTTATTTATTTATAACTGTTCAACCGGACATGATATAACGCACCGTTTTTGATGTTGCCTGGTGCATTACGCTATCGCGCTTCAGCACCCTACTGGACTAATGGACTAACAGCACCTACTAGAGTATAATGTAGCTGACTTTTGTAAGGGCGTTAGCGCCAGCTTTGCGTTAGCAAATGGCCATTCGCCCTTACGACTCATGATATCATGTCCGGTAGCATCGGAGCGTGTATAAAACTAAGGTGACACTCTTGAGAAAACCTTCTGCCTCCCCCCCTTTCAAAGGGGGGTAGGGGGGATGCCTCCTGCCTTCCTTCCGCCAAAGTCTAACTATTCAACCGGACATGATATGACTCCTAGTTTCCTATGAAAATTCTCTTAGTTGAAGATGATAAACAAGTTGCCGATGCACTATCGGAAGCATTGCGCGATCGCAATTATGTTGTAGAAATTGCTCAAGATGGAACAGAAGGTTTAGAGCTGGCCAAAGCTTTTACTTACGATTTAATTATCCTCGACCTAATTTTACCGAAACTAGATGGAATTACTCTTTGCCAACAGTTACGAAGTTCAGGAGACCGGACATTAATTTTAATGTTGACAGGTAAAGATACTAGCGATGACCGAGTTTTAGGATTAGATGTAGGGGCGGATGATTATGTTGTCAAACCCTTTGAGATGAAAGAGTTACTGGCCAGAATTCGAGCATTGTTACGACGTCAAGAAACAACACTACCTCCTATTTTAGAATGGGAACGACTCCGTTTCGATCCTAATCATTATGAAGTCAAGTATAACGAGCAATTATTACAACTTACTCCCAAAGAATATGCTTTGCTAGAATTATTACTCCGCAGTAATAGTCGCATTCTCAGTCGTCGTGCTATTCTTGATAACCTCTGGGAATTTGAAGATCCACCAGAAGAAGAAACCGTTAAAGCTCATGTGCGTGGGTTGCGCTCAAAATTGAAAAATGCGGGGGCACCTGCTAATTTTATTGAAAATATATATGGTGTTGGTTATCGACTTAATCCTAATGTCTAATACTAATAGGAGTCAGGAGTCAGGAGTCAGGAGTCAGAATGAATTGCTTAAAGACCATTTTTGAGCTAGAAAATTCTCTTTTTCTCTTGGTGCGCGTTCCGCAAGGGAGCTGGCGTCGTCGCGGGGTTACGCCGCTTTGTCAAAGGGACATCTCCTTTAAAGTCTTTTAATCACGCTTATTATTCGTAACATAAATGGTATAAAATGTCTAATTTTCAACAGTTAAGAACGGTGCGATGGCATCTGATGCGCTTCTATTTGGGGATAATGGTAGCAACTTTAGGCGTATCATTTTTAGTTGTGGAACGTTGGGTAACTTACGACCTCAACCAACAATTTAATGACTACTTACTCCAGTTAGCAGAAGCAGCATCTCAAACCTTAGAAATTGTCAAACATGAATCTAATGAACACGAAGAAGGAGAATATGACGAAGACGAACTACCAGAAGAACATTACCAAAGTAATTATCCAAAAACTTATCCAAAACTTGCCGATCTAATGGCAGGATACGATCGCCACGGAACTCTTGCTGTTCCCAAACACCGTCTACTTTATTATGCTCAAGGGGTAGAATGGTTCGATGAAAAGCAAAAATTGATAATTAGAGAAGGCGATCTGGATGTCACCTGGTCTCTATCAGATAATTTAGAGCGTTCCGGTAATATTCTAGAACGAAATAAAATTCGTAGTTTAGTTCTGCCAGTATTTTACACGCTCCCTAAAAGCGAGACTGAAAGACTATCAGGTTATATTCGTGCCAGTCATGTTACTGAAATGTTGGATATTCAGTTAGAAAGACTACGATGGGGATTGATAATTGGTGGTGTGGTGGCAGTCAGCTTAACTGCATGGGGTGCAATTTGGTTAACCAACAAATCCTTACAACCCATTGCCCAAAGTTTTGAGAGACTGAAACAATTTACCGCTGATGCGTCTCACGAATTAAGGAGTCCGCTGACGGTAATTAAAAGTTCCATTTCTGTATTACAAAGTCATCCCGAACGTATCGATCCATTAGATAAAAATAAAGTAGATGCCATTGCTGATGCTAGTTATCGCATGACACACTTGGTAGAAGATTTATTGTTATTAGCACGTCTAGATGGTTCAGTTGCGTTGATGAGTCTGGAAAAAATTCCCCTTCCCTTAGATGAAATTCTCGAAGACACTATCGAATTTGCTCGTAGTGAAGCAGAAAAAAAAGATATTGACCTTAATTTCAATCTTGATTCAGATATCTGGGTTTTGGGAGATGGGCAACAACTACAACGGGTATTTTCTAATTTAATTGACAATGCTGTGCAATATACCCCTAAAGGAGGGAAAGTCACAGTTTCTTTGTTTGTCGATAATGAAACAGCAATTATTGCAGTAGAAGATACAGGAATTGGCATTGCTCCAGAAGAGTTACCCCATATATTTGAACGTTTGTGGCGGAGCGAAAGCGCCAGAATTGAACGACGAGAAGGAACAGGATTAGGCATGGCGATCGCTCAAACCTTAATTCAGGTTCATGGAGGCAAAATTGATGTAACCAGTAAAGTTGGTGTAGGGAGTTGTTTTTGGGTAAAACTTCCAATTTTAAGGAGTAGGGGAGTAGGGGGTTCTTGAGGAAACGGAGACACGGAGAAGGGGAGACACGGAGAGGGGGTTCTTTAGGAGACAGAGAAAGGGAGAGGGGGAGAT
>NZ_JAAHHG010000289.1 GCF_010692555.1 Okeania sp. SIO3B5
AAGGGAGTAGTGGAGTAGGGGAGTAGGGGAGTAGGGGAGTAGGGGAGTAGGGGAGTAGGGGAGTAGGGGAGTAGGGGAGAATTTTTTTGCCCAACTATGCGCTAAAAGTGCTAACTTTTTGAGCATGAAGAGCTGAAAACCATGTACTTTTTTAATACCTAAAAAGACTCAAACCTTTATCTGGTAGTTATTTGATATTTAATCAGCAAACCCTAGTTATGAAAAAAATTATCCTTTCACTTGCGATCGCAAATCTCTTTATTCTACCTACTCCCTACTCCTGTAGGGGCGAACTGCCGTTTGCTTCGCATAACTATCGTTAACGCCCCTACGCTTCGCTTATTTATAGCAGATTCTACCAAGGGTGATATACACCCCGAAGCGGGCAAGATGCCCGCACTTGCATTCATTTAATTGTTAATCTCTGCACTTGTTATGAGAGGAATCTACTTTATAATGTCATGTCCGGATAATTAGTGTTCAAAAACCTTCTCCCTTTGAACCAATATTCCCTTCAGCATAGCTGCCTTCTGCCTCCTGCCTTCTTCAATTACTTAAATTCCAGACAAATCTGCCAATTTGATCTATATAACCTTTTTTTCCGTCTACCCACACCTCTGCAATACCATTGGAGAACCCAAAAGCATTATCAAACTCTGGCTCAATAATCATCTCATTAGAAGCATTAATATAGCCATACTTGTCATCAATCCTGACTTCTGCTATACCTTCTGAAAAGTTGCCAGCAAAATCATATTGTGGTTGAATTACTCTATTGCCAGAAATATCTATATAACCATACTTGTCATCAATTTTTACTGCTGCTAACCCTTCGGAGAATGTTTGATTAAAAATAAACTGTGGCCTAATAAATTCCTTACCAGTTTTATCAATATACCCCCACCTATCCCCAATTTTGACCCTTGCTAAACCATTGATAAAATCTCCAGCAAAATCATATTTTGTCTCAATTATCACTTTTCCAGTCGCATCTATATACCCATATTCATAAGCACTGCCAATTCTCACTGCAGCTAATCCATCCACAAAGAACCCACGCCCTGTTTGTCCTCCATATTCTGGCTGAATCACTATTTTGCCAGTTTTATCGATATAACCCCACTTACCATCAATTGTAACTCGCGCCAGACCTTCAGAAAAGTAGACCGCCTCTTCAAACTGGGGTTGAATTACTATTTCTCCACTTTTGTTAATGTAACCCCATCTCTGACCAATTTTTTTGACTGCCGCTAAAGATTCGGAAAAGCGTACAACAGACTCAAATTCTGGCTTGATAGCTATTTCTCCTTTTTCATTAATATAGCCCCATCTTTCTGCAATTCTTACTGCTGCTAATCCTTCTGAAAAGTTTTTTACCCGCTCAAATTTTGGAGGGATAACTATTTTACCCATCTTGTTAATAAACCCATATTTTCCATTTTGCTGAATCGGAAATAATTTTCTGACTTTTTTTTTGACAGGGGATGCTGTGGGAGTTGGTGGTGGGGGTGGATCAATTAATTCCTGAATTTCTTTGACTGCGCTACAGGATGTTAACCCTAAAATAGCTAGACTTATAAATAAATATAGAGAGCGTTTCATTTTGTACGATTTTCCTCCAATTTCTAGTTAATTCTTTAATTTGTATAACTAGATTTAATATTCTTAGGTTTTGGTCATTTATATCATGGTTCATATCTATTTGTACTAGACTTTTTGCAGAAGTCAGGGAATAGAGAATAGGGAATAGGGAATAGGGAGATAAAATTGTTGATTTCATATCTTTAATTGATTTAATTAAAGGTAAGGACTCAGCTATTAGGGGTCAGCTCTTCCTGCGGAATGCTACGCAAACAGTTTTTTAATGAATGAAGCAAGTATTTGCTTAACTTCTACTACAATTTTAAAGTAAGCATTCAGCCGTCAGCCATCAGCTATCAGCTATTGCTTTTAGTTTAGGATCAAAGCTCTATTAACTGTCTTACTAAAAAAGTTGCTTCCCTTTTTCTTAAAGTCAGTTGTTAATTTAAACACTGTCCTATATGAGAGAGTCTTGTTGCTGATAGCTGACAGCTAATAGCTGAATGCTTACATTTTAAACAAAGAATTGAAGTACAATAACAACGAGTTTAAATTGTACACTCAAGGTAATAAAGCTGATAGCTGATAGCTGACTGCTGAATGCTTACAATTAAAGTTTTTACAATAGTTCTATTATGCAAATTACCAAAAGTAATACTATACTTATACTCCACTTCAATTATTAAGTAATTAACGCAGACATAATCACTTGTTTTGATAATTAGCACCCTGGTTAGCATTAATTATTATTATGTTTACTACTCCCCCACTCCCCTACTCCCCCACTCCCCTACTCCCCTACTCCCCTTCCCGGAATACCTGCTTCGCATTTTAGTAGACGCTCAAAAATAGCGATCGCTGTTTTATCTGAAGCTTTGATAATTTTTTCTTCTACACCAATATTAATTAATTCCATTCCTAAACGGAGAAAATATGCTCGTTCTATTTGATCATTAATTTCTTGTTCGGTGAAGCTTCCTCCACCATTTTCTATGTAAGATTTTTGCGGGTCGAAATTCAACATTTTGACTATTGATTTAACTACATATTGTTGCTCTGGTCGTGCTTTGGATAAAAGATTAATAATTGGTTGTTCCCAAATTAATTTCATATCGGTTTTACTTGCCTGATTTTGTAACCATACTTCTAAAGTTGAAACTGGTAAATCAATGGTTTTTTCGTCTACTTTCGCAAAGCTATGAGCTTCAATATAACTAATTTTTCCGTCTCGATTATAATCTGCTGAAGCCACTCTTTTTCCAGTACGATTATAACCACTTAATCCTGCAAAAAAACTGGAACTATAATCTTTATAATCTGCTTCGTTTACTTCTGGAGTGCAGCCCACTGAAGGCAAGGTTTTGATAGTAGCAAAAAAACCACAACGACTCTGAAGTGCTATAGGTTTATTGGGGTCACCACCTTGATAAATAATATTAGCAAATGAACCGGAAAAACATTGAGCCATCATTGTTACTACTGGAGTATTTTGGGGTAACTTATCCAGAGTTTGTGATAATTTATGAACTGTTAGAGGTCGGTCTCCCCAAAGCATTAGAGCGTTATTATTATTATTATTTTGGTTTTTGATGCCATGACCTGTAAAGTAAAAAAATATAGGGCGACGAGATGTTTCTCTGGCAGCTTTTTGAAACCAATTAAGAAGATTTTTTAATGTTGCTTTGCCCTGAACATTAGGAATTTCTGGTACTTTAAATCGTTGTTTTCCTAATTCATCAATGTAGCGAATTGTGGCTTGCCCATCATTGCCATTAGCAAAAAATGTTGTAGCTGCTAATGGGTTATATCCGATTTTTTCTAGGGTACGTTGAAAGTAAAGTACATTTTTTTCAATGGCAATTTCATTTTTCGCTGGAGTACCACCTCCTCCAAATACTAAAAATTTTGGTTGTTGCTGATCTATTTGACAATTATGAGTTTTTTGTTGGCTGATTTTTGTGGAATTATTATCTGCTACTACTACTTGCTGTATGCTTCCGAATGCTAGAAATATTAATCCTAAAATCAGTTTTTTTATTGTAGATTTTTTTGGCATAATTATAATTTATTAGTCTAGATTTTTCCAATTTTATTTTTTATAGCATTTCTCAGTAAGTTTGAGGTAAACTGCTGGAGTTCCCCCCTAACCCCCCTTGATATCATGTCCGGTTGAATAATTAGACTTTGGTGTACAGAAGGCAGGAGGCAGGAGGCAGGAGGCAGAAGGTTTTCTCAAGAGTGTCACCTTGATTTTATACAGGCTCCGATGCTACCGGACATGATATGACAAGGGGGGAAACTGGAAGTCCCTCTTTTGAAGCTATGCTTTATAAACATCTTTCTTAACATAAAACTTGACAAAACAAACAAGTTATGTATAAGCCTCTCAAAGGCTTTTTTGGGAGAAAAGTGTATTGAAAAATACATTTTTTTGAGAACTGCAGACAGGATTTTTCCTCCCCATCCCCCCATCTCCCCATCACCCCATCACCCCATCACCCCATCTACAGGGTTTCAGGAGTTCCTTATAAGGGATAGCTTTTTAAGGGGGATTTAGGGGGATCTTTGATGTACCTCTCCAGGGTGAAAACAGCTATATATGAAATATAAAAAAGAATGCTACGAATAATTTCTCTACTTAAAAGACTTTACCTAGAAATATCGAATTTACTAAAAACAGAGTTTGACTCTAGCTAAATGATATATAGGCTATTCCTACTGACTTCTGACTCCTGGAAATAACCGTGCGTATTTGTAGCAAAAATTTTATTATTTTATATTAAACAATATTTCTAAGAGCGACAATTAATCCCTGACAAACTCCTGTGAGAAAGTTTAAGTCTAAAGTTTCAATCCTATCACTATTTTGATGATAATTAGGATTCCGCATATTGGCAGTATCAGTAATCATTATAGCGTTATATCCTCTATCCCAAAATGGAGAATGGTCGCTGCGACGGGTATCAGGTACAATTAAACCTCGATTTGGTACTGGCAAAAACTGACAATTCGTTCCTATTTTATTAAATTTTCTACTCATTTGGAACATCTCAATAATGGTCAATAAATTACCAATTAATGCAATAAAATTACCTTGGTTTGGATAAAAATATTTCAACCCTGTAGGATAACTTTGGGAACCGGGAGTAGAGTCACAATAACCGAGCATTTCTAGGGATATCATTAGTCTAAGTTGCTGTTGTTTTTGTTTAAGTTTTTCGGCATAATGCTGACTACCTAATAATCCATATTCTTCCATATCAAAAGCAACTAAACTAACTGGATATTTCAATGGTTGAGATGAAAATTCTCTGGCTAATTCTAGTAAAACTGCTACACCAGTTGCATTATCATCTGCTCCTGGGGTACCTGGCACTGCATCATAATGAGCGCCAATTAATATTGGTGCTAAATTCTGTTTTTTACTATTATTAATAGAGGGTAAATTTAACACTAAATTTTGATGAGTTTTGCCTGTTATCTGAAATTCATCAACTTCTACATTTCCCCACTGTGACAACTGCCGAGCGATATATTGTCTGACATAAAAATGTCCTCCTGATGCTAGATATGGGTCGCGATCGCGTACTATTTCATTCAGATGATTTTGTAATCTTGCTTGTAAATTAAATGTCATATTTAAAAGGGAATAGTTTAACAATGAATAATGAATAATTAATAATGAATAATTAATAAGGGCTTGCTGATTAAATATCAAAGCATTGACATATAAAGACAAGTGCCTTTTTAGGTCTGAAATACCTTGGTTTTCAGCTCTTCATGCTCATGCATGGAGCGTATTTTAGGCGCATAGTTGGGCAGAAAAACCAAGCTACAATTCTTACTCCTACTTTCTCGCTCCCAAGCCATTTCTCCTGTCTTCCCCTCCACCGGAGCAGGGCTATTTCAAAGTATCGCAAGTTAACGATCAGCGGGAGAATAGGAGTAATGGGGATCAAAGAATAGCAAAATTTACCAAAATTGGCTGATTTTGAGCGCCAATAACGCTCCTTTTGCTCTGACTAAAATGGTGAAAAGTCAATTTAATCATAAATTAAAAGCCTCTATCTCCGTGTCTGGTGTGTCTGGTGTGTCCCCGTGTCTATTGAGAATGAAACAGCCCTGCCCTCCACCGGAGGGGCGAGGGGTGGGTTGTCTCCTGTCTCCTACCCTCACCCATAAGACTTTATTCAGCAAACCCTAATTATTACCTCTGTTTGAAAGCGGATAGGATTGACTAATAATGAAAATTTTTTCTTGTCCCTAAAAGCTGGAGTTTAGACTACGAAAAAATTTCCCAAGATTGTTTTGGGTGAAAAAAGAAGGTAAATTAACCAAAAATTGAGTCTAAGTTTTCGGGTGCATCTCATAGCAAGCAAAAATACTTTTTTCCTATATATTCCCAGCTCCGGTGTTCCCAGCTCCGGTGTTCCCTAAAAGCGATAAATTTTTGGCTTTATTCACGCATTGAGATGCACCCAAGTTTTCAGATTTTTGGCTTTTTTTGTGGGACTTTTTCGTTAGTTTTAAGCCTCTCAACTAAAATCAGGGCCATTGGAACTCATGGTGATGAGCGAAAATGTAACTTAGACCATTTTCTGACTTTAGATTTTACCTAGGGTTTGCTGAAAAAGTATTTTTTTCAGAGGAGGAGCCAGAATTCAGAATCGGTGAATCCAGGAGAAATGAGATTCCGAGAAGAGGCAGCTAGAAGAATCTTCCCTTGATTTTCTACCTCTATCTTGCCCAAAATACTAACTTTTTGAGCGATTGGAGCTGAAAACCAAGGTATTTCAGACCTAAAAAGGCACTTACCAATATCAGTCAATGCTTTGAGACTTAATCAGCAAACCCGAATTAGCTGTTCTAGTAGTTAAAACTGCATTTATCTAAATGTTGGCATTTATACCCGCGCTCTCCTCGTCGGGAGCGTCGTATGGGAATGCCAATCAATGTTGCCCTTTCACATATAATATGTTAAAATCTAAACTTAGAATAAGCAAGCAGTAAATGGTTGAGAAAGCTTACAAGTTTAGATTCTATCCTACTCCAGAACAGGAAAACCTGTTGCGCAGAACATTGGGGTGTGTTCGACTGATCTACAACAAAGCTTTAGCAGCAAGGACTCAAGCTTGGTACGAGAAACAAGAACGAGTAGGGTATAAGCAAACTTCTGCTATGCTGACTCATTGGAAAAAGCAGGAAGATTTAGATTTCCTAAAAGAAGTCAGTAGCGTCCCATTACAGCAAGGCTTGAGACATCTACAAACTGCTTTCGCTAACTTTTTCAGTGGACGTGCAAAATATCCTAACTTTAAGAAAAAACGTATGGGGCGGTAGTGCTGAATTTACAAAGTCTGCTTTCAAATGGTTTGATAGTAAAGTCTCAGATCGCTAAATGTTCTGACCCATTACCTATAAGGTGGAGTAGGCAACTACCCCAAAACTGTGTGCCTAGTACAATTACTGTCAAACTTGACCCCTCTGGTAGATGGTCTATATCTTTGAGAGTCAACGACACCAGAGATTTGAGACTCAAACCGACTAACAGACAAGTAGGTATTGACTTAGGTATCACCAGTCTTTTAACTACCAGTAATGGAGAAACATTTGCTAACCCAAAGAATCTAAACAAATTACACAAGAAACTGAGGTTAGCCCAGAAGTCTCTATCTAGAAAAACTAAGGGATCTAATAACTACCAAAAGGCTAGGCTGAAAGTAGCCAGGATACACGCAAAAATTAAAGATTCAAGGCTTGATTATACCCATAAGCTGACCACTCAATTAATCAGAGAAAATCAAACTGTTGTAGTTGAGGATTTAGCAGTAAAGAATATGCTCAAAAACCACAAGTTAGCAAAAGCAATAAGTGATGCCAACTGGTCCGAATTAGTCAGGCAATTAGAGTACAAGGCTGATTGGTATGGACGGGAATTAATCAAGATTGATAGATATTTTCCTAGTTCTAAGCGTTGTTCTAATTGCGGACATATAGTAGAAAAATTACCTCTAAGAGTAAGAGAGTGGGATTGTCCAGAGTGTGCATCTCACCATGACAGAGACATTAATGCTGCAATAAATATTTTGGCTGCGGGACTCGCAGTGTCAGTCTGTGGAGCGACTGTAAGACCCGAGGGGAGTAAATCTCGTTTATGCTGGTGCTAAGAAACAGAAAGCCCCTAACAGTGATGTTAAGGAATCCCGCGCTGTCTCGTAAGAGCAGCGTCGGGAGGATGTCAACAGGGTTGATTCTAATTAAGGCTTTGTAATTGTATGAAAACTCTTAATATTAATTTCTCCTGTAATAGACATCTCCTCCACCCATAGGGAGTAGGCAGTAGGGGGAAATAATTGATAATTTATGGGTGATAATTGATTTGATTTTTTACGATCGGAGATGTCTAATATAATAAGTAATTATTAGGAAGCTGATAGCTGATAGCTGACGGCTGAATGATCAAAAATATTAAAATAATCCGCAGAGTTTCAATATCTTAATTTTGATTCTTAAAATATAGACTGTCAGTTATCTAAGTTAGGATTTGAAATTAATGACAGGTTTAGCATTACTCAGTACATCAGATAAAACAGGTATCATTGATTTAGCAAAAACTCTAGTTACAGAATTTGACTATGAAATAATTAGTAGTGGCGGTACTGCTAAAACTCTCAAAGAAGCAGGAATTTCTGTAACAAAAGTATCTGACTATACGGGATTTCCAGAAATTCTTGGAGGTAGAGTTAAAACATTACATCCTCGGATTCATGGAGGTATATTAGCAAGAAGAGATTTAGAGCAAGATATTGAAGAATTAAATGCTAATAATATTAGACCTATTGACTTAGTTGTTGTTAATTTATACCCCTTTGAACAAACAATTTCTCAACCAGGAGTTACTCTAGCAGAAGCAATTGAAAAAATTGATATTGGCGGTCCTGCAATGTTAAGAGCATCGGCTAAAAATTTTGCTCATCTAACAGTTTTATGTAACCCTAATCAATATAATTCATACTTGGAAGAACTACGGAAAAATCAGGGTGAAATATCATTAGAATTTCGTCAAAAATGTGCCTTAGCAGGATTTAAACATACAGCAACTTACGACCAGGCGATCGCTACTTATTTACAAGAACAACAACCAACTTCTGAACAGGAAAAAGAAACATTTTTCCTCTCTGGTAAAAATATTAAATCTCTGCGTTATGGAGAAAATCCTCATCAATCTGCTACTTGGTATCAAAGCGGAATTAATGCTAGTGGTTGGGCGGCAAGTAAAATTCTTCAAGGTAAAGAATTAAGTTATAACAATTTAGTAGATTTAGAAGCAGCCAGACGTATTATTACGGAATTTTCTGATGCTCCTACTGTGGCAATTCTTAAACATACAAATCCTTGTGGAGTAGCAGTTGCTGATACTATTTTGGCAGCTTATGAAGAAGCTCTTGCTGGAGATTCTGTTTCAGCTTTTGGGGGAATTGTTGCTTTGAATAAATCTATTGATGCTCCTACTGCTACTGCTATGACTAAGACTTTTTTAGAATGTGTAGTTGCTCCTGGATGTGAACCAGAAGCGGAGGAAATTTTTCAGAAGAAATCTAAGTTAAGAGTGTTAATTTCACCTGATTTAAAACAAAGTCCGTCGGAAACTATAAAGGTAATTGCTGGTGGTTTTTTAGTACAAGCTGCTGATGATGCAGTAGAAAATTCTAGTGATTGGAAAGTTGTTACTGAAAAACAACCGACTGCTGAACAAATGGAGGAATTAATGTTTGCTTGGAAGGTGGTAAAGCACGTTAAGTCTAATGCTATTGTGGTGACTAAAAATTTAGCAACTGCTGGTATTGGTGCTGGTCAAATGAATCGAGTTGGGGCAGTAAAAATTGCTTTGGAGCAAGCAGGAGAAAAGGCTATTGGAGGAGTATTAGCTAGTGATGCTTTTTTCCCTTTTGATGATTCTGTAAAAACAGCAGCAGCAGCAGGAATAACTGCGATTATTCAACCAGGAGGTAGTATGCGAGATAAAGATTCTATTGCTGCTGCAAATGAGTTAGGTTTAGTAATGATACTAACTGGAATGCGTCATTTTTTACATTAAGAAAATAGGGAATAGGGAATAGGGGGAAATAATACAATTTCTCAAAAACTTTTCTACACTTTCTTAAGTAGGGGAGTAAGGGAGTGGGTAGGGAAGTTGCATGCAACGTCCGTACAGGGAGAGACAAAAACCAGAATAATTAGCATTAACTGGCTAATAATTAGGAAATAAGTTATTAAACCTGTGTTAATTACTTGATAACTGAAGTTTTAGCTAAGTATAGGACTACTTTTGGGAATTGGTATGATTGATAATTTTTGTACGATAAGTACCTGTACAGAAATATTTATCAAAATAATTGGGTCTAAAACCCCCGCTTTTTAAGGCAAAATATTTTTGGAGTCTTGCTAAAATCCCTGTTACAAAAATAACTTCTGTACGTCGCCAATCCGACGGCTCCCCTATCTGACTTCTGACTTCGTTAAATATTGGGTTATTCGCCAGTAGACAAAGGTTTTAGTTTTAATTTTATGTAGTTAATTTTGTCTGCTTACTTATCAGAACTTTTGAAATGAAAAAAGGGTAAAATTTTTAGCCTATAAAATCTTAATGTATGACTTTTAACTTATGTTGTTGGAGGAATAACCGGATTTGGTATAAGTAAATTATTCAATAATTGATAATTGATAATGGATAATTGATAATTACCTCTCCCTAAAAGGAAGAGGATTGAATAAAAGGAAAATTTTTTCTTGTTTCTCCTTGAAAGGAGAGGCTTTAAACCTTAATTATTCGGTAAAAATTTGTATAAGTATAACAGTCGCTATTTCAGTTATCAGTTGTCAGTAAGAATTCATATAATTTTTCTGACTCTTGTTTCTGGAAGTGGTAAGGCAAAACATAGTCTACTTAGGATGAGAAAAAAGTAGGATGTGGTTTGAAGCATTACACACTAATAGACTAGACATCTCCGAATAAAGATATAGACTTTTTGCAGGAGTGGGCAACAGGCAACAGGCAACAGGCAACAGGTAAGATATTTTTACGAAAAGGGTGAATTTTTTGTATCCTTAGCCTGCTCTAATTAAAAGGTTTATTTATTTTCTGGAGATGTCTATTAACCAACTTAATATCAAATATTACGATTAACTTTTTTTGTAGTTAGGGAAGACCTAATTTGGCATATAGAAAAATTAAATAAAGAGTAAAAGTTTTCCATACTACCTACTCCTCTACTTTCATACTCTCTACCCCCTAAAATAATTGATTATTTGGCAAAAATTATGATAGTTACTCCACCACAAAATTTACCTCAAGAAGTAAAAATTAACCTCTTATTAACAGGAGGACATCAATATACTATTTATCTCAAATCTGATGCACCATTACTCCAACTTTTAGCCAAAACACTATTATCTAAACATCAAAAAACAGAAAATTCTACTCTATTTCAAATTCCTATAGGAGAAGGTCATTCTGCTTTATGTTTTCCTAGCGAACATTTAGTCGGAATGGTGACGGAACCACCAATATATTTGCAGCATTTACAGTCACAAGATACTCAATCTAATATCAAAACTTCTACTCCTCCTCCTCCCTCTACAACAGACAATTTAGAATCTCATTATTTACTCATAGAAAATTTTCTCACCCAATCAGAAAATCAACAACTATTTAATTATGTTTTGCAAAGACAATCAGATTTTTTACCAACTACAACATCAACTAAAGCAGAAAATTATCGTCGTTCTCTAGTATTACACTCCTTTCCAAAATTTCGAGAATTGATAGTCAACAGAATTAAAGAAGTTTTACCTGATGCGTTAAAAAAGTTAAATATTCCAGAATTTTCAATTGGCGAAATTGAAAGTCAGTTAACAGCTCATAACGATAATAATTTCTATAAAATTCACAATGATAATGGTTCTCCTGATACTGCTACTAGAGTTTTTACTTATGTTTATTATTTTTATCAAGAACCCAAAGCATTTACAGGTGGTGAATTAATAATTTACGATAGTCAAATTAAAGGGAAATATTATGTTAAAGCTGACACATTTAAAACTATAGAACCTAAAAATAATAGTATTATATTTTTTCTAAGTCGTTATCTGCACGAAGTTTTATCAGTAAGTTGCCCCTCTAAAGCTTTTTCAGATAGTCGATTTACTATTAATGGTTGGATACGGAGAAATAATGAATAATTAATAATTAATAATTAATAATGAATAATTAATAATTAATAATTACAGCATATTTCGGGCAAACAAAAAGTAAGTATTTCCTGCGGAATGCTGCGCAAACAGCTATTAGCAGTCAGCTAGCCTCCTCCGGAGGAACTAGGTTAACAGCAATTAGTAATTACTTATAAGATTTATTCAGGTAACTTTATCAGTAATTTTTATTCTTTCCTAAATTTCAAAGATTGCTTTTATCTTCCTCAAAATTAATAGCTGATAATGCAGTTTCGACCATAGGAGGCTAGCTAATAACTGAAGGCTAAATGCTTACAACAAAAATAATTAATAGGGTGCATCTCAATGCGTGAATAAAGCCAAAAAGTTATTGCTTTTAGGGAACACCGGAGCTGGGAACAGGGAACAGGGAATATATAGGAAAAAAGTATTTTTGCTTGCTATGAGATGCACCCAATTAATAATTATCGAATAATTAATAATTATGGTTGAAAGCCTCCCCTTTTAAAGGGAAAAAAAAGTGCTAGGATATTTCCTTATATTCAATTCTGTAACGGTTTTAACCAGAGGTAATTATCAATTATCCATTATCAATTATCCATTAATGAAAACTCCCTCCTCTATAATTCCCATTTCTCCTGACTCCTGACTCCTGACTCCTACCCTTAACAACGGACTTTTTCGACAAACCCTAATTAGTGTTAATTAGGGCTTGCTGATTAAATCTAAAAGTATTTATACATAAAGGTTTTAGCCTTTTTAAGTATCAAAAAGTGCAAGGTTTTAAGTGGTAATGCTTCAATTTAGGAGCGGATTTTGGTCAAGATTTGGGC
>NZ_JAAHHG010000029.1:0-4919 GCF_010692555.1 Okeania sp. SIO3B5
CGGCTTTGACAGTTAAAATAGTTAGAAATTGTCCCCAGCCAGCATCATTAATTGATTTACTCAAACGAGTCTTTGCTAGCCCTTTAATGTTTAAATTTGCCTCCGGCACGCCGCTCCGCGTCTACATGGGCGATAACTTCAGATGAGTGATAACAATTCATTAGCTTTTAAGGGAAAAAAAGCGGTCAAGGGATAAGGTAATTATCAATTATCCATTATCAATTATCCATTAATAAACAGACCTAAAAACCCGATCGCCAATATCCCGACGATAATACATTTGGTCAAACTCTATAGAATCTACAGCATTGTAAACTTTGGCCCTAGCTTCAGAAAAATCAGACCCTATTGCTGTTACTCCCAATACACGGCCACCAGTAGTGACTAACTGTTGTTCCTGTAATTTAGTTCCGGCATGAAATACAGTTACTCCAGTAGCTTCAGCTTTTTCTATTCCAGAAATTACTTTACCTTTCTCATAAGCTTCTGGATAACCCCCGGAGGCTAAAACTACACACACTGCTACTCCTGGTTTCCAATTTATCGGGGGCAACTCAGCTAAACGCTGTTCACAACAGGCCAACAATAACTCTTCCAATGGAGTTTCTAGGAGAGAGAGAATAGGTTGAGTTTCTGGATCGCCGAACCGACAATTAAATTCTAAGACTTTTGGCTCTCCTTGAGGACTAATCATTAATCCAGCATAAACAATGCCTCGGTAGTCTATACCACGTTTTTGTAAATTAGTCAAAGTTGGTTCTAGAATTTCTTGTTGAATTCTGGTCATTAGTTCCGGCGTAATGATGGGAGTGGGAGCATAAGCGCCCATACCTCCAGTATTGAGCCCGGTATCTCCTTCACCCACTTGTTTATGGTCTTGAGCTGGTAATAGGGGACGAATACTTAATCCATCGGTGAGGGCCAAAACTGATACTTCTTGACCTGTGAGAAACTCTTCGATTACCACAGAATGGGTATCTGGCTCGAATTCTCCTTGGAAGATGGTATCTATGGCATGATGAGCCATTTCAATTGTAGTGGCTACGGTAACTCCTTTTCCAGCAGCTAGACCATCTGCTTTGACAACTATGGGAGCTTCTTTGATGTAGGCTTTGGCAGTTTCGGCGCTGGTAAAAGTGGCTGATTTGGCTGTGGGAATATTTGCTTCAGCCATGAAATCTTTAGCCCATGATTTACTAGCTTCGAGGATGGCTCCTGCTTTGGTGGGGCCAAATATTTTGAGGTTTGGTTGTTGTAGATAGTCAGTAATGCCCAGGGCTAAGGGTATTTCTGGGCCAACTACTACTAGGGAAATATTTTGGTCAGCAATAAGTTGTTTGAGGGCTGAGAAGTCTTCAACTGGGATGGGTATATTTTGGCATTTTTGCAAAGTGGCAGTACCGCCGTTACCTGGGGTACAAAATATTTGTTGAACTTGGGGAGAGTGGGATAATTTCCAGGCGATCGCGTGTTCTCTACCGCCGTTACCTACTATTAATATTTTCATAAGGAAGGAAGAAGTAAGAGGGAAGAAGGAAGAAGGAAGAAGGAAAAAGTAAGAACTAAGAAGGAAGAGGTAAAAAGATTTTAGTTATCTAAGAGAGAATACTTTATACTAAATCCGATTTAGAAAAGTTGATTATAGACATCTATTTTGTACCTCACCTTATAATCAGTCTATAATAACCAGATTTGTTATTAGTTATCAAGAAGACAAAGTTAAATTTTAAATAAAGTATCAAAGTCTCACTAAAAATAAGGATAGGTAGTTAAGCTGAGATAATAACAGTTGCTAGTTTAGATGAGTTGGTTAATATGAGTGATAATTTTCAATTACTTAAAAGTGATGATGATGTTTTGTTGTTTGAGAAAGATACATTTAAACACACATTTCTAGTTGGGAGATTTAAAGAATTATATTTAGAGCAAATAAGAGCTAAAATTTATTCAAATACAAACAATCGCCATCGCGAGTTCGTGATTTTTTCCAAATTAAATGGAAGGTTTCTGATCGATCAGAAAGTACATATAGGATTAAATAGTAGCAAATGGGAATCAGTGACTGAAGAAATAGAATGCCAACTATTAAAACTTGGTGATAGTGGTTGGCAAAAAGGTAGACTTAGAGTCAAAAATTATGTTGATTTTTTACCGGAAAACAATAGAGGATTCAATTATAGTTATGAACATGGACAACCAAAATCAGAAATTAAAATAGAACTTGAATTTTGCCCAGATTTAACTATTGAACCTGAATCACCATTAGATGATATTCGCTGCTAGTGAAAGCTATAAAAAACTTTTGTAAAAATTCTCTTGTCTGAGAAACAAAACATTACCGAACCAATCACAAAAAAGTCATAAATTATTTGATTTATTGATTTATTTTTGGAAAACAATCAGTAAAAATTGGTGATAGTTCTTAGTGGAAAGGCAAACTGAAAGTCAAAAGTTATGTTGATTTTTTTTACCAGAAGAATATAGAGAATATCAATATAATTATCGGTCATTTCAGTATGGGAAAGCTAATCTTGAAATAGAGCTATAATTTGGCTCACATTTAACTCTTGAACCGGAAGTGATTAGATGATATTTGCTGCTAGTGAAACTTATAAAAAACTTTTGTCAAATTATCTTCTCTGAAAAACAAAACATTATCGAACCAAGCTAAAAAAATTCATAAATTATTTTCTTGATTGACCAATATTTGGAAAAAAATCAAATTATAAAAGCTTTGACTGATGTGGAAACAATATTTGAAATTTACGACGAAAATTTTCTACCACATATTAGCTATGTAGGCTGCTGAACTGAAGTATGAAAATACTGATGATTGAACTAGATTTAGCAGTCGAAGCAAAGGGTGCGGACATATCAAAAGCTTAAAAATCAGACAACGCAAAGTTTTTTCTTCTTCCTTCTTCTTTCTTCCTTCTTTCTTCTGCTATAAAAATTAGTAGCTACTTGGGAAAATGTTAGATTTTGTTGATATTCTACTGATTTTTTCAGTAAAGTAATGAATCACCATTAGATAATATTCGCTGCTAGTGAAACTGATAAAAAACTTTTGTGAAAATTCTATTCTCTGAAAAACAAAACATTGTCGAACCAAGCTAAAAAAATCATATATTGTTTTCTTGATTGACCGATACTTGAGAAAAAATCAAGTTATTAAAGCTTTGACTTATGTTGAAGTAATATTTGAAATTTACGACGAAAAATTTCTCTTACATATTAGCTATGTAGCTTGTTGAACTAAAGTATGAAAGTACCGAGCGTTGAACTAGATAAAAATTAGTAGCTACTTGGGAAAATGTTAGATATTTTATATTCTACTAATTTTTTCACTGAAGTAATGACAGAAAAATTTGCTTGAAATAGATAAACAATTTTATAGCTAAAATTTATCAATCTGAAAGTATTACTTTAGGAAAGAAATACTCAGAGCTATGCCAGAAGCTAAATATTTACAATCGCGACAGTTATAATTAAAAATTAAGAAGATCAAATAAGATTATAAACTATGACCCAAAAATAAGGTCTTAGACTTCCCCTTTTAAAGGGATGAAAATAATAAACTTCAGTATTTCAAACCTCCCTATGGCACGAGCTACTGATAATTGATAACTGATAACTGAAATGACTCAATGCCTTAACCCAGATTGTTTAAAATTAAATCCACCAGAAGCAAAATTCTGTCATAGTTGCAATGAAAAATTAGTTTTAGTCGAACGTTATCGCGCTCTAAAAATTATTGGAAGAGGTGGTTTTGGTCGAACTTTTCAAGCCGTCGATGAATTTAAACCCTCAAAACCTTTTTGTGTAATTAAACAATTTTTACCTCAATCACAAAAAACAGAAAATTTATCAAAAGCTGCTCTATTATTTGCTCAAGAAGCCGAACGTTTAGATACTTTAGGTAGACATCCACAAATTCCCGAACTTTTGGCATACTTTACTCAAGATAACCGACAATATTTAGTACAAGAATTTATCGATGGGCAAAATTTACAACAGGAATTAAAAGAGTCAGGAGCTTTTGATGAAAGACAAATTTTGGAGTTGTTAAAAAGTTTGTTGCCCCTATTGGAATTTATTCATTCTCAACAGGTAATTCATCGAGATATAAAACCAGAGAATATTATTAGGAGAAAGAATGATAATCAATATCCAGTGCGAGCTTCTAGCTCGCCAGAGAATAATATTATATTAGTAGATTTTGGCATAGCGAAATTTGTTACAAAGAAGGCTTTAGCTGTGACAGGAACTATTATTGGCTCTGAAGGATATGCTCCTCCTGAACAAGCAATAGGAAAAGCAACCTTTTCTAGCGATATTTATAGTTTGGGCGTAACTTGTATTCATTTATTAACTGAAGTCGAACCTTTTAAGTTATTTGACGTGGGTGAAGGTGAGTGGATATGGCGAAATTATTTAAAGTCGAAGGTGAGTGATGCAGTAGGAAATTTGTTGGATAAAATGATTGTCGGGGCGACTAAGAAAAGATTTCAAAATCCAGGAGAGATATTGTCCCTTATTAATCAGACTTATCCAACGGAAAAAACATTTACCCCTCCACCACAAAAATCTCAAAAATTAACAGCACCACCCATTATTAATGAAACTTCTCCACCACAAACATTTCTCAAATCGATACCAGAATCAGAACAAGGAGAAATATTTACTTTTGAAGTAGTAACTGTTAATAACTCTGGCAAAATCATCAATCGTACTCCTGGTAATGCCAGACAAAAAATAGAATATTTAGGTAATGGTATTAAATTAGAAATGATTTATATTCCTGGAGGAAGCTTTATGATGGGTTCCCCAGAAAACGAAGTTCAAAGACTTAATAATGAAAGTCCTCAACATCAAGTAACTCTCCAACCTTTTTATATGAGTAAATACCCTATTACTCA
>NZ_JAAHHG010000029.1:5019-52804 GCF_010692555.1 Okeania sp. SIO3B5
TTTATATTCCTGGAGGAAGCTTTATGATGGGTTCCCCAGAAAACGAAGTTCAAAGACTTAATAATGAAAGTCCTCAACATCAAGTAACTCTCCAACCTTTTTATATGAGTAAATACCCTATTACTCAAAACCAATATCAAGCAATTATGGGAGAAAATCCTTCTAACTTTAAAGGAGGAAACCGTCCAGTAGAAAAAGTGACATGGCATAACGCCACAGAATTTTGTCAAAGACTCTGTGAAAAAACTGGGAAAATTTATAGACTACCCAGTGAAAGTCAGTGGGAATATGCTTGTCGTGCAGGAACAACCACACCATTTTATTTTGGAGAAACTATAACGTCTGAGTTAGTTAACTACAATGGCAACTATATTTATGGCAAAGCTCCTAAAGATAAATATCGAGGAGAAACAACTAATGTGGGAAGTTTTCCTCCAAATTCTTTTGGTTTATACGATATGCACGGCAATGTCTGGGAATGGTGTCTGGATATTTGGCACATTAACTATGATGGTGCGCCTAATGATGGAAGTGCTTGGGAAACTACAGGAAATAGTAACATAAAAGTCCTTCGTGGTGGTAGTTGGTCTAACTCTTCTTGGAATTGTCGGAGTGCCAGACGTTACGACAACTATAGCAACAACCTTATCTACTACAAAGGTTTTCGGATTGTCTGGTATACCCCCGAAGTAACAAATTCTTTGGATAAAATGATTGTGGGTAAAACTAACAAAATATTTCAAAATCCTGGGGAAATTTCCTCCCTTATTAATCAGACTTATCCAACGGAAAAAAAGTTAACCCCTCCACCACAAATATCTCAAAAATTAACAGCACCACCCGTTATTAATCAAACTTCTACACCAGAAACATTTCCAGAATTAATACCAGAATCAGAAATAGGAGAAATATTTACTTTTGAAGTAGTAACTGTCAATAATTTTGGCAAAATAATCACTCGTACTCCTGGTAATGCCAGACAAAAAATAGAAGATTTAGGTAATGGTATTAAATTAGAAATGGTTTATATTCCTGGAGGAAGCTTTATGATGGGTTCCCCAGAAAACGAAGTTCAAAGACTTAATAATGAAAGTCCTCAACATCAAGTAACTCTCCAACCTTTTTATATGAGTAAATACCCTATTACTCAAAACCAATATCAAGCAATTATGGGAGAAAATCCTTCTAACTTTAAAGGAGGAAACCATCCAGTAGAAAAAGTGACATGGCATAACGCCACAGAATTTTGTCAAAGACTCTGTGAAAAAACTGGGAAAATTTATAGACTGCCCAGTGAGAGTCAGTGGGAATATGCTTGTCGTGCAGGAACAACCACACCATTTTATTTTGGAGAAACTATAACGTCTGAGTTAGTTAACTACAATGGCAACTATATTTATGGCAAAGCTCCTAAAAGTAACTATCGACAAGAAACAACAAATGTAGGAATTTTTCCTCCTAATGCTTTTGGTTTATATGATATGCACGGCAATGTCTGGGAGTGGTGTCTAGATACTTGGCATGACAATTATAATGGTGCTCCTAATGACGGAAGTGTTTGGGAAAGAGGAGAAAGTATTAATCAAAGAATTATCCGTGGCGGTAGTTGGAACAATAATCCTAATCATTGCCGGAGTGCCTTCCGCTTTAACAACTATATTGACAACTGCATTATGAATTTTGGTTTCCGCGTTCTCTTGTTGCCTGATTTTCAGAAAAAGTTTCAAAATACAGGGGAAATATCGTCAGTTATGAACCAGACTTATCCAACAGAAAAAAAGTTAACCCTTCCACCACAAAAATCTCAAAAATTAACAGCACCACCCGTTATTAATCAAACTTCTACACCAGAAACATTTCCAGAATTAATACCAGAAGCAGAAAGAGGAGAAAGATTTACTTTTGAAGTAGTAACTGTCAATAATTTTGGCAAAATAATCAACCGCACCCCCGTTAGTGCCAGACAAAAAATAGAAGATTTAGGTAATGGTATTAAATTAGAAATGGTTTATATTCCTGGGGGAAATTTTCTCATGGGTTCCCCAGAAAACGAACAGGGAAGAAGCTCTGATGAAAGTCCGCAACATCAGGTTACTCTCCAACCTTTTTATATGAGTAAATATCCCATTACTCAAGAACAATATCAGGCTATTACTAGAGAAAATCCTTCTCACTTTAAAGGAAAAAGTCGCCCAGTTGAAAATGTGAAATGGCATGAAGCAGTAGAGTTTTGCCAAAAGCTTTCTGAGAAAACTGGAAAAATTTATAGACTGCCAAGCGAGAGTCAGTGGGAATATGCTTGTCGTGCAGGTACGACAACTCCTTTCTATTTTGGAGAAACTATAACGTCTGAGTTAGTTAACTATAACGGTAATTATCCTTATAGTAATGCCCCTAAAGATAAATATCGACGAGAAACAACCGAAGTGGGAAGTTTTCCTCCCAATGCTTTTGGTTTATACGATATGCACGGCAATGTTTGGGAATGGTGTCTGGATATTTGGCACAATAACTATGATGATGCGCCTCATGATGGAAGTGCTTGGGAAAGTGGAAGATATAGTTTTAGAAGGGTGTTCCGTGGTGGGAGTTGGCTCAAACGTTCTAGGAGTTGCCGGAGTGCCTGGCGTAGCTACTACTATAGCGTCGAATTTGGCATAAGTGTGGGTTTTCGGATTGTCTGGTATACCCCCGAAGTAACAAATTCTTTGGATAAAATGATTGTAGGTAAAACTAACAAAAAATTTCAAAATCCTGGGGAAATATCCTCCCTTATTAATCAGACTTATCCAACAGAAAAAAAGTTAACCATTCCACCACAAAAATCTCAAAAATTAACAGCACCACCCATTATTAATGAAACTTCTCCACCACAAAAAATTCTCACATCAATACCAGAAGCAGAAAGAGGAGAAATATTTACTTTTGAAGTAGTAACTGTCAATAATTTTGGCAAAATAATCACTCGCACTTCTGGTAATGCCAGACAAAAAATAGAAGATTTAGGTAATGGTATTAAATTAGAAATGGTTTATATTCCTGGGGGAAATTTTATGATGGGTTCCCTAGAAAACGAACAGGGAAGAAGCTCTGATGAAAGTCCGCAACATCAAGTGACTCTCCAACCTTTTTATATGAGTAAATATCCCATTACTCAAGAACAATATCAGGCTATTACTAGAGAAAATCCTTCTCACTTTAAAGGAAAAAGTCGCCCAGTTGAAAATGTGAAATGGTATGACGCAGTAGAGTTTTGCCAAAAGCTTTCTGAGAAAACTGGAAAAATTTATAGACTGCCAAGCGAGAGTCAGTGGGAATATGCTTGTCGTGCAGGTACAACTACTCCTTTTTATTTTGGAGAAACTATAACGTCTGAGTTAGTTAACTATGACGGTAATTATCCTTACAGTAATGTTCCTAAAGATAAATATCGAGGAGAAACAACTAATGTGGGAAGTTTTCCTCCAAATTCTTTTGGTTTATACGATATGCACGGCAATGTTTGGGAATGGTGTTTAGATATTTGGCACATTAATTATGATAGTGCGCCTAATGATGGAAGTGCTTGGCAAACTAGGGGAGATAGCAACATAAAAGTCCTTCGTGGTGGTAGTTGGTACAACTATTCTTGGAATTGTCGGAGTGCTAAACGTTACAACAATGATGGCAACAACCTTATCTACTACAGGGGTTTTCGGATTGTTTCGTCTACCCTGGAAGTCAGAAATTCTTTGGATAAAATGATTGTAGGTAAAACTAACAAAAGATTTCAAAATCCTGGGGAAATATCCTCCCTTATTAATCAGACTTATCCAACAGAAAAAAAGTTAACCCCTCCACCACAAAAATCTCAAAAATTAACAGCTCCATTAGTTATTAATGAAACTTCTCCACCAGAAACATTTCCAGAATCAATACCAGAATCAGAAATAGGAGAAAGATTTACTTTTGAAGTAGTAACTATCAATAATTTTGGCAAAATAATCAACCGCACCCCCGGTAATGCCAGACAAAAAATAGAAGATTTAGGTAATGGCATTAAATTAGAAATGGTTTATATTCCTGGCGGAAGTTTTCTCATGGGTTCGCCAGAAAATGAAGCTGAAAGACTTAATAGTGAAAGTCCCCAACATCAGGTTACTCTTCAACCTTTTTATATTAGTAAATACCCTATTACTCAAAACCAATATCAAGCAATTATGGGAGAAAATCCTTCTCACTTTAAAGGAGGAAACCATCCTGTAGAAAAAGTGACATGGCATAACGCCACAGAATTTTGTCAAAGACTCTCTGAGAAAACTGGGAAAATTTATAGACTACCCAGTGAAAGTCAATGGGAATATGCCTGTCGTGCAGGTACAACTACTCCTTTCTATTTTGGAGAAACTATAACGTCTGAGTTAGGTAACTACAATGGCAACTATATTTATGGCAAAGCTCCTAAAAGTAAACATTTAGAAAAAACAACCGAAGTAGGAATTTTTCCTCCCAATGCTTTTGGTTTACATGATATGCACGGCAATGTCTGGGAATGGTGTCAAGATGTTTGGCGCAATAACTATAATGGTGCGCCTACTGATGGAAGTGCCTGGGAAAGTGAAGGAGATAGTAGTCAACGACTTCTTCGTGGTGGCTGTTGGAATATCCATCCTCGGTTTTGTCGGAGTGCCCGCCGTATCAGGAATAATGCCGACTACTACGGCAGCTACTGGGGTTTCCGCCTTCTCTTGTTGCCTGATTTTCAGCAAAAGTTTCAAAATACAGGAGAAATATCATCAGTTATTAACGAAACTTCTCCACCACAAAAATTTCTCACATCAATACCAGAATCAAAAATAGGAGAAATATTTACTTTTGAGGTAGTTACTGTTAACAACTCTGGCAAAATAATCAACGGCACCCCTGGTAATGCCAGACAAAAAATAGAAGATTTAGGTAATGGTATTAAATTAGAAATGGTTTATATTCCTGGGGGAAGTTTTATTATGGGTTCGCCAGAAAATGAACTACACAGATATGATGCAGAAAGCCCTCAGCATCAAGTAACCCTAAAACCTTTTTATATGAGTAAATACCCCATTACTCAAAACCAATATTTAGCCATTATGGGAAAAAATCCTTCTGACTTTAAAGGAGAAAACTGCCCAGTAGAAAGAGTAACATGGCATAACGCTAAAGAGTTCTGTCAAAAGCTATCTGAGAAAACTGGGAGAATTTACAGACTGCCCAGTGAGAGTCAGTGGGAATATGCTTGTCGCGCCGGGACAACTACTCCTTTCTATTTTGGAGAAACTATAACGTCTGAGTTAGCTAACTACAACGGCAACTATGCTTATGGCAAAGCTCCTCAAAGTAAGTATCGACAAAAAACAACCGAAGTAGGAATTTTTCCTCCCAATGCTTTTGGTTTATACGATATGCACGGAAATGTCTGGGAGTGGTGTTTAGATATTTGGCACATTAATTATGATGGTGCACCTACTGATGGAAGTACTTGGGAAAGTCAAGGGAGTAGTAATAAACGAGTACTTCGTGGTGGTTGTTGGTGCAACCTTACTAGGAGTTGTCGGAGTGCCTGTCGCCATAGCTTCTATTCCTATGAACGTAATTCCCGGGGTGGTTTTCGTATTGTTTGTTTACCGAGTTTTTAGTGTCCTGTTCTTCCCTCTTTCATTCATTCTCGCCTCAGCAAGTGACGATTTTTTTTGAGAAAGCTATCTCCTTGATTCACAGCTATAGCAATGAGCGCTCAGGTATTTACAATGTCCAGCTTAAAATGCAGTTTAGAAAAGCTGTACAAAAAATAATGTGTAAATATGCCAGCGCACATTGCTATACCTTCTTTTCATTGTGTGAAGCTTCAAAAGTGTCGCGCCGGGAGTAAAATCAGCTTGCCTTCTCCCAAAAATTGTGATAATATCTGTACCATAAGGTGTTGTTCGCATATGTATATGATTTTTTAGTCAATACTAATAAAAGTAGCTAACATCAATTTAATCAAGTTATTGAAGAGTAGAAAAAATTCTCAAAAGAGCGATCGCCTCTCAAAATAAGCTGCAATAACGTTGAGAGTAGGATAGAAAACAAGCACAAAATATTGACCCCGTCAGTTGTACCACATTAGTCTAAAATCTGCCCTAAATTGCATTTATATCTATATTAATAGCGATCGCCCTGTTAAACTATTTTTTCCTACATTTTGCAGTTCCGAATTTGGGTTATATTTATTGAATTCTATGTAGAAACACAAACCTTAAGTTAGATATGGATAAAAAGCCTAATTAGGGTTTGCTGATTAAATCTAAAAGTATTTACAGATAAAGGTAAGTGCCTTTTTGGGGCCTTTAAAAAGTGCCTGGTTTTCAGCTCTTCACGCTCATGCATGGAGCGTATTTTGGCGCATAGTTGGGCAGAAAAATCAAGGAACAATTCTTACTCCTACCTCCTCGCTCATTCCCCTGACTCCTATCCCCCTCCTGGGAGGGGGAGGGGCGAGGGGTGGGTTGTCTCCTGTTTCCTACCCTCACCCATAAGACTTTTTCAGCAAACCCTAATTAAACTGCATTTGCTAACACAATTTCAGATGTAAGAAGTTCTACTGCAGCTTGATATTGTTTGTCATCTTCTGTAGTAACTTGGTAAGGCAAAATCGGGTCTTGTTCCACCACAATATCAGGCATAATTCCCTGTTTATTAATATCTGTATGGTTTGGTGTTTCATACTTAGCCACCGTCACAGCCAATCCCGAACCATCAGACAAATCAAACAAAGACTGAATTAACCCTTTACCAAAAGTTCTTTCACCCACTAACAAAGCACGGCCATTATCCTGAAGAGCACCTGCAAGAATTTCACTAGCACTAGCAGTTCCCTGATTAGTCAATACCACTAACGGAGCATCAGTTATCGCTAGTCCATCAGCAGAAAAACTACCAATAAACCTTTGTCTGTTAACCGTGTAAACAATAGTACCATCATCCAACCATAGACGAGCAATTTCTATGCCAGCTTGTAATAGTCCACCTGGATTATTGCGTAAATCAAGCACATAACCAATAACCCCTTGCTGTTCAAAACTTTCCACTGCCTGGCTGACTTCTGTCGCCGCATTAGCATTAAATTGACTCAGACGAATATAACCAATCTTTCCTGTTTCCGGGCCAGACTTCAATTCAGCATAAACTGGGTTAATCTCAATAGTATCCCTAATTAGGGTGATTTCTTCAGGTTGGTTGCTGCTTTCTGTCAAAATTGTCAATACTACAGAAGAGCCAACGGGACCTCGCATTCTATTAGCAGCTTCATCCAAAGTAAATTCTGAAGTTAGTTGGCCATCAATTTTGATTACGCGATCGCGAGGTTGAATACCAGCAGCTTCAGCAGGAGAACCCTCCAGAGGAGAGATGACTATTAATTCTCCTGTTTGAGGATCTAAAGCAATTTGTAAACCCACTCCTGTTAATTCTCCAGAGGTATTAACCTGCAAATTATTGTATTGTTCTGGTTTGAGAAGTCTGGTGAAGGGGTCATCCAGACTGGCCAACATTTCCTGAATGGCATTATAAGTATCGTCTCTGCTCTTTAGGGGTTTCTTAATCAATTTTTGACGTACAAACCACCAATTCTGATGATTGAAAGAATCATCAACATAAGCCAAGTTAACTATCCGCCAAGCTTCGCCCAATAAACTCTGTTCCTCTGTCAATGCTGATGCAGATGATGTCCAAAGTCCACAACTCAGAATCACTGGTAATATTAAGAGAAATATAATTCGGATAAATCTTTTTTTCATAAATACAAAACTTCTTGCCTTATAGGATGATTGGGTAAAATTTATAGTGTAAATGAAAAATACTTAAGATTTCAAACTTGATCAAAGCTGAAACCTTGATGAAAATTCTCCACAAGTTATGTTAAATTTTATAACTGGAGGGTAGGCAAGTAATGAATATATATTTCCTAAGTTATAGTAGACTTGTCTCTGAATTCCTTTGCCAGTTGGTATCATACTCATATTGCTGGTCAAAAGTTTGAGGTAAGTATATCTTCCTAACTACCCCAAAACATCGATTAAAAAACAGCAATATTCATCTAGGATTTTTGGCTTCATGTTCACAAAACAGGTAACTGATTCAGCAACTTATAAGTGGTTCGATGAGCGCTTAGAAATTCAAGCGATATCCGACGATATTTCTAGCAAATATGTTCCACCCCATGTAAATATTTTTTACTGCTTGGGTGGTATTACTTTGGTTTGCTTCCTGATCCAGTTTGCTACTGGGTTTGCGATGACTTTTTACTACAAGCCAACAGTAACAGAAGCACTGGCATCAGTTCAATACATTATGACTGAGGTTAACTTCGGTTGGCTAATTCGTTCTATCCATCGTTGGTCTGCCAGTATGATGGTGCTGATGATGATTCTTCATGTTTTCCGAGTTTATCTCACAGGCGGTTTCAAGAAACCCCGGGAACTTACTTGGGTAACAGGTGTAGTTATGGCTGTAATTACTGTTAGTTTTGGTGTTACAGGTTATTCTCTACCTTGGGACCAAATTGGTTACTGGGCTGTGAAAATTGTTTCTGGTGTACCTGATGCAATTCCATTTGTTGGTCCATTCATTGTAGAACTAATGCGTGGTAGTACAAGTGTTGGTCAAGCAACTCTAACTCGCTTCTACAGTCTTCATACTTTTGTACTACCTTGGCTAATTGCAGTATTTATGCTACTGCATTTCTTGATGATTCGTAAGCAAGGTATCTCTGGACCTTTGTAAGTTAAGCTATAAGGCAAGAATCTCCCACTATAATATTTGATTTAGTGGTGAGAGTGTCAAAAATAATCAAATACTATCTATCAGTGATTACGGAGAAGAAAAAATATGTCCACTTTAAAAAAGCCGGATCTGAGCGATCCTCAATTAAGAGCTAAGTTAGCTAAAGGTATGGGTCACAATTATTATGGTGAACCTGCTTGGCCTAACGACTTACTCTATATATTTCCAGTAGTAATTGTTGGTACATTTGCTTTGTGTGTAGGTTTAGCCGTACTAGATCCTGCTATGGTTGGTGAACCAGCAGATCCATTTGCTACTCCTCTGGAAATTTTACCTGAGTGGTATTTCTGGCCAGTGTTTCAAATCCTGCGTACTGTACCTAATAAGTTGTTGGGTATTGTAGCAATGGCTTCTATTCCTCTAGGATTAATATTGGTTCCTTTCATTGAAAGTGTAAATAAGTTCCAAAACCCTTTCCGTCGTCCAGTAGCTACTGCTGTATTCCTATTTGGTACAGCAGTAACTCTGTGGTTGGGTATTGGTGCTACTTTACCAATTGAAAAATCCTTGACTTTTGGTCTATTCTAAGACTTCAGATATCTACATTGTAAGACTTGGATATCTCAAATATTTACAAAAAAAATTGGTTTAAACCTCCGCCCTTCTAGGGCGGTTTTTTTCTATTTTCAAGTGGCGGATAATGGCGTTATACCAATTTGATAAATATTTGCTACAAATAGTTAGGGTATTTATTTTAATGCGCCAATTTAGAATTTAGAATGCACTTGGGGATAGATTTAATACCATTTTTGATGTTGCAAATTACCTTTTTCGTGAAACAGACTTTATCTGAAAGTCTTTTTATGGTGCTTATTATTCGTAACATTCTTTTTTCAAAATGGTATTAGTGAATATAGAATTATTATATAGCAATGAGCGCTGGTATATTTACAAATTGCAGGAAGGGCTAAATAGCTAAAATCTTATATCTCGAAATCATATCCAACCCATTCACAGACGAGATGGATAAAATTACTCATTTTGAGTAGATTTTTTCTAAGAGTAACTCAAATCAATCATGGGACTATCATGGCGTTGGGTTAAGCAAGAAGTAGAAGTATTATAGCCACGAACCTTTCTTTGTTTGATCTTGCCTAATCATAGTTTCCTACTGTTTCAATAATTTCCAAGTTTAAAGTTATTTTTAGTTATGAATATGAATGATACTAACTTCTCGGAAATTGTAAATTATTTACAACGTAATAGTCATAGAGAGTTTCTCAGTGTTTGGATAATTTCTCTGACTATCGTGATTGTTTTTGCTGTTATTTTTGACTCTAATAATTCAACTTCATTAAAACAAGTTCATCCTATTTTTAATCAGAGAAATAATATTTCTCAAAATTTAAGTAAGAATTACTTTCTGTATTTAGGAAGCATCTGTTTCTTAATATTTGTATGTATATATATTTATCTCATATTTAATAAAGCTGAATTTGCCTACTACGATCACGATCAATTTACATTTTTTTCGTTACAAGGTAAGTTTTATAATATGCCAATTTGGTCGAAATCAGGTAGATATTGGCCTTTAGGGCTTCAGGAATATAATATCATTAGTATTTTCAACAAAACTCCTCTAGCATATCATTCTTTTTCAATCTTTCAATTACTGGTTACAATTATTCTTTGTTTGTCAATCTTACCGCAAATTAAATTGAGCCATAAAATTATTTTGGCTACTCTGCTCTTAGCACTACCTAGCTTTGTTGTTTCTTTTTTTGGTCTCATTTATCCTGAAAGAAACATAATTTTCTGGTTGGCAATTTTCATTTTTTGTTTGGAGAAACTGGAGAAGCACAAATCATTATTTTATCTTTGTGGAATTTTTATTGCTACTCAATTTTTACTTTACTATAAAGAACCTATTTTTCTGTTAATAATAGGGTTTGCTGGTAGCAGATTAATAATAACAGCATTTAATGATCGACTTTGGCATAAGTTACAGCAAAGAATATTTGGATTTGTCAAAAATAATTGGCTCGATTTAGGTTTAATTATTCTCTCCTTAGTATTTATGTATTTATACATCTCAAATACTTATGGTCAAGTTGGAACTTCTTATGCTAGCGCACACGCAAGAGATAGTAGATTATCTACTTTTGTTAATTATCTAAAAGCGAATCCAATTTTATTAATCTTTCTTCTAGTATTCATTGGTCGAATCCGTGGGTTAATTTTAGGAAAATATCGTCTCAATTTAATATGGGATACTTTAGCAATTGGTAATTTATTATATTTTTTAGCTTATATTAAGCTTAACATTTTTACAAATTATTATACCGCTCCAGTAGATTTTATTGCCACTTTATATTTAGCAAATATCTCTTCAAAAGTTTTGATTAATAAGCAAAGGTATAAGGTATTAGGCATTGTTTTCTTGGTTATTATTATATTTATAAACAATATACACTATTCTTCTTTTTTCATTTTAGCTCGAAAAAAAATGATAGATGGAAAAGTACAAACAACCCATTTTCTAGAACGGTATATTAGTAACAATAACTCTCATAATATTGACTTATTTTTTCCTGAAAATTCAGGGTATAGGATGATGCAATTTTCTGCTTTTCTAAATTATAAAAACTTTCCTATTTTAATCCAGGATAATAAACCGTTTAGAGATGGCTTTTTAGTTATGAAAGCTAAAAAATCATTCCCTGATAATTTATGTACTCCTTATCGCCCCTTTAAATGTTTTTATTCTGCTCAACCAGAACCAAGTAATTTGATTATTATTTTTCTTCCCGAAAAACCTTTTACTGGAAAAGAACCTCTTACTCGTAGAGAGTTAATTAATAAATTTGAAAAAAATTCAGTTCAACTATTTCACTATCAACCAGAATTTCAAGGAATAGAAAGTATACTTTACTTTTTTTGTAAAGATAGAATTGATGAGATATGGTTAAATGCGTATGTTTTTACTGACTTTAATCCAGGTAAAACTAGGTAATTTCAGTTATCAGTTAGCCTCCTATCGGAGGAACTTTCCTACGGAATGCTACGCAAACGTTAACAGTTATCAGTTAGCCTCCTAACGGAGGAACTGCGTTAACAGTACCTCTGGCTGTTTGCGCAGCATGAACTAGGAAACCCAAAGGCTTGACATAAGGAATATTCTCTTTATTTTATCCCCTTAAAAGGGGAGGCTTTAGACATTTTTTTTTGGTAATGAAGTTTACGACTAAATAGTTTAAGATATAACTAAAGAATGAGTGGATGGAGGGTATCAAACTCTTTGTGAATTTTCTTAATAATCTAAACAATTGGAGATAAAATTGGATCAAAAAATTGATAAAAAAAAGGGAAATATATTCGTTTTTCTGGAAATTTTATCTCGTGAAGGTGGCATTCAATCTTATGTTAGAGATATTTTTCAGGCTTACCAAGACTTAACAAATTCTACAAATGCTTCTGATTCGGTTCTAGATACTGATATATTATTACTTAGAGATGGAGTAGAATGTGAAAATCCCTATCAGTCGAAGAATATAAATTTCTATTATTTAAAAACTCAGCCTATTTGGTTAGGGCGTTTTAGGTTAGCAACAACATTATTATGGTGTTTACTAACAAAACAACCTCAACAAGTTTTTTGTGGTCATATTAATTTAGCTCCATTAGTTCAAACTTTCTGTGTACCTCTCGGCATTCCCTACACAGTTTTTACTTATGGTAAGGAAGTGTGGGAACCACTGCCAAATAAATATCAACAGGCATTAAAAAAAGCAGCTAGTATTTTAACTATTAGCCGTTATAGTCGCGATCGCTGTTGTGAAAATAATTATCTAGACCAAGAAAAGTTTCAATTGTTACCTTGTATGGTAGATGAGAATATTTTTATTCCTCAGCCTAAACCTCAAGATTTGATTGAGAGTTACAATCTGGAAGGGGCAAAGGTGTTAATGACTGTAGCTAGACTTTGGTCAGGAGACCCCTATAAAGGTGTTGATGTTACTATCCGAGCTATACCTATTATACTACAAATATTCCCAGAAGTAAAGTATTTAGTCATTGGCAGAGGAGATGATCAACCCCGCTTGGCCAAGTTAGCTGAAGATTTAGGGGTGGAGAAACAAGTTATATTTGCTGGGTTTGTGCCTACAGAAGATTTGGTTAGACATTATCAAGTAGCTGATGCTTATGTGATGCCTTCTCAGGAAGGGTTTGGTATTGTGTATTTAGAAGCAATGGCCTGTGGAATACCAGTTTTATCGGGTGATGCGGATGGATCGGCAGACCCCTTACAGGATGGAAAATTAGGATGGCGCGTACCCTATAGAGATCCAGAAGCAGTAGCTAATGCTTGTATTGAGATGTTGAAGGGAGAGGACCAAAGATGTGATAGTAATTGGTTGCGAGAAGAAAGTGTAAAAGTGTTTGGTAGGTTTGCCTTTACTGAAAGGGTAAAACAACTTTTAAATTTGTGATTAGGATATAAGTAAGGATGGATATTTAAGGAGATAATGAAGTGAATCAAGGCAATTCAAAAGTATTTAAATTAACACTGGCCAGTATTGGTAATTGGCTAATTGTTTTAGCTGTTGTTTGGTTTTTAGGGTCTATAGGTTTGGGATGGTTAGTTAATTCTGTTTTGATATTAATTGGTTTTATATTGATTACACCTATAATTGCATTTATTGGGTTACGTTGGTGGTTAAATCGTAATTTAATTATAGATAAATGTCCTGTTTGTAGTTATGAATTTACTGCTTTAAATCAGACTCAATTTCAATGTCCTAGTTGTGGAGAACCACTTAAAGTTGAAGGGGGGAATTTTAGCAGGTTAACTCCTCCTGGTACTATTGATGTGTCTGCTGTGGAGATTAATGCACAACAAATTGAAGACTATAAGTCAAAAAATTGATTTATTTAATATTAATTTGATAGTGGAACTAAGTTCAACAATTAATAATTAATAATTAATAATTACCTCTCCTTGAAAAGAAGAGGATTGAAGCTTAAGGAAAATTATTTCTTTTTTCTCCTTTAAAGGAGAGGCTTTAAACCTTAATTATTAGGTAAAAATTTTTCTATGAAAGAAAAACATAAGATATTGGTTAACTAAAATATACTTATTTTCTTTGAGCTAATTTTAAAAATTAATATTGAGTTTTTTCAGTTATAGCGCTGTGCGCAGGCAACAGGCAACAGGCAACAGGCAACAGGGGGAATAAATTGCCGATAATAATAAGACTTTTAGCTATTTGGCCTCTCCTGCAATTTGTAAATATACCAGCGCTCATTACTATACATTGATTTTGTTGATAGAGATAAATTTTGGGTAGTTTTGTCACGGTAGCGATATTGGTTGGTATATATCCTTAGTTATTAAGGATAAGGAGTAATCTGCAAAAATCACTACTTAGGGTTTGCGCTCAAAAGTCTTTTAGTAGGGGTAGGAGACAGCTATACTGGAGACAGGAGACAGGAGAAATTGGAATCAGCGAGGAGGTAGGAGCGGGCGTTTTGTCCCTTAATTTTTCTGCCCAAGTCTTGCCTAAAATACTAACTTTTTGAGCATAAAGAGCTGAAAAATTTGCACTGCAATTCGACACCAAAAAGACTAAAGCCTTTATATGTCAATGCTTTTAGATTAGATCGGTCACGCCCTACTTAATTTAATACAAAATGAAAGAGGCAATATTGACTTAAGATGATAAGTTAATAGCTTTTTATTCTGGTTTAACTAATGCGAATTTGCTATGAAGTCAATAAAAATTTAGATTTAGATTTAGATAATGAATATAAGCTTTCTTCTGTTGTAGGAAAAATTCATTGGAAACGGAGCATAAAACTGAATCTTGTATCATGTTCGGTTGAAGACTTATAAATAAATAAATGATTAGGGAGTAGGGATAAAAAGAGATTTGCGATCGCTAGTGACAGGATAGTTTTTTTGATAACTAATTATCCGGGCATGATATTATTAATTTCCTGATTTGCTAATCAATAAATCTGTAATTAAAGGTAGATGATCTGAACCTAAATTTAAACCTGAATTAGCTTTTGTCTTAACATTTACAACTTGAATTTCTGAACTGATTAAACAATGATCTATGGGAATTGGAAAAAATCTAGATAAAATATACAAGACTAAAGAGTTATTAAATCTTGCAGGCCAAGTAGGAAGAATGCCAAAGCCTAAACGACTATTTCTTAATCCAGTTTCCTGTTCTAATTTTTGATAATAAGGAGACCACATTGTTATATTCAAATCTCCTGCAAGAATAACTGGATGATTTAATTTTTGAATATATTTACTAAGTTTTTCTAATATTTGATTGCGTTGTTTAAAAGTGTTTCTATATATAGGAACAGTAGGATGGGTTGCTATTAAATAAATGGTTTGTTGATTAATGTTGAAGTTAGTAATAATAGTAGGTTTGTTCGGAGCAAAAAATTTTATTGAGTAATCATTGATAGGAAATTTGCTGTAAACTGAAACAATTCCATAGGGAGGAATTCCATAGGTAGACTGAGAGGCAATTGAATTAGGTAAAATATCAGATAATGTTTGTAGATTTTGAAACCAGGTATTAGTAGGTTCTAAAAAAATTGCTATATCTGGATTTTCTTGTCTTACCATCTCGATAACTTGTGAATATTGAGAATTTCTGCCTCCATAAAGGTTATAAACTAAAATTCGCAAGTTAGGAGTTTCTTGGCTAATACCATTTCTATGAATATACCAAGGTAAAATTGGGGTGAGGTTAATAATTGTGCAAAATATGCCTACTAATAATAATCTCTTTTTGCCTGTTATACCTAAGCAACACAACAAAATTAAGCTGATTACAAAATATTGAACTTTAAAATGAGAGATTAGCTCGAAAATGATTCCTTTTTGCCAATAACCTCCTAGGGAAAACAGAGTAGTAATAATAATTCCTGTGGTTAATAAATAACTGAATATTTTTTTTAGTCGATCAAACCAGGGTATTTGCATATAGGCTTTAGAATATCCTACTTTTATTGAATAAAGAATCATGCTGATAGGCGCTCACCACCTAGTACAGTAACTATATTACAAGAATTGTAATATTAGGTTTGGTGATTAAAGAAGCTACCTTTGTTAGTAGTTACCGAAAAATTGTGGGTATGCGCCTCCCCTTTTAAGGGGATAAAAAAAGAACATATTCCTTATTTCAAGCCTCCTTATTGCAGAGGTACTGATAACTGATAACTGTTAACGTTTGCGTAGCATTCCGTAGGAAAGTTCCTCCGATAGGAGGCTAACTGATAACTGAAATAACAGTGGGTTTTATCCTGAATTGTAGGATAACTAGCTGATAATCTAATTTCTAATAATAATATATAAATAGGGCTTGCTGAAAAGGTATTTTAGTAGGGGTAGGAGACAGGAGACAGGAGACAGGAGAAATGGTATGGGAGCGAGGAAGTTAGGAGCAAGAATTGTTCCTGAGTTTTTCTGCCCAACTATGCACCTAAAATACTAACTTTTTGAGCGTTTTAGACGTGATACCAGGTACTTTTTAAAGGCCCCACAAAGGCTAAAATCTTTAATATGTCAATGCTTTTATATTTAATCAGCAAGCCCTAAATAGTAGCGATCGCTTTTCAATATTATCAGAAACATTACAGCATTTTTTCGAGTCTAGCAGGTACAAATTTTTAAACTTTAGGGAATAAAGAAAGGATATGTTAAGCATAGCTGAAAAAGAGCAAAAACTATTATGGAGAATATTCTTAACTGTAATAAATATTTCATTTCCAATTGCAGTGAATTATTTATCTAGTAACAATAAATTACCGAAATACCTGCCTTCTATTATTCTGTTTATTTAAGTTATAGTCGTAATTTACTTATTGTTTTCTTGGTTGATAAAGTTTTACAAGACTAAGGATACATTCTGGCGTTTATTAACAGCAAGAGAGAAAAAAGTCATTGACAATTATCTAGATGCTGTAAACCATGAAATAGAATTTGAACTTGGATTTAATCTAAACAATGATTATGTAACTTTATCCGGAGAACCAGGAAATCTAAATGGTCTGATGTCCCAAGAAGCTTATGAAGAAAAAGGAGGTAGTCAGCGAACTCCTTACTCCCTAAAAGTATCAATGTATGTACCTCATAACGCGCGGAAACTGCTGTATGTTGATGATGAACCGTAAGACAGAGAAATACTGTTCCCACTATTTCCCTATAATTCATCTTTTAATCTGACGATACCCCAGAAATTATACCATTTCTCAAAAACTTTTCTACATTTTGTTGAGCAGGGAACCCACCCCTCGCCCCTCCCCCTCCCAGGAGGGGAAATAGGGGAGTAGGGGAGTAGGGGAGAAGCAAAAATAAGAATAATTAACATTAATTTAGCTGAAATTAGCAAAAAAATTTTTTGCTTGTACTGATTAGTTGACAACTGAAGTACTGCCCAAGTATAGCAATACAGCGCTTTTCAAATTGATGAACCACATTTTTACACATCAAACCTTGTAAGGAGGTTCCATGGAACGTCCCTACTGTGGTTTACCCAAATGAAAACCGCTGTAATGCATGGGAATTGGTATTACATATTCGATCCAAATGTTGTAGGGCATGGACATTTGATGAAATGTCCCTAAGTTCTTTTGCGGAGATATCTATAGAAACTATATAAAAACTATTTAGTATTTTTGCTCGCAGTATGGGTTTTTGACAAAGGAGTCATAACTCAGAACTGAGGAGCTAGAGAAATAGAATAGTGGAAATTTGCCTCCACACTCCCCATCTCCCCAAATTCCACTCCTGGGAGGGGTTATATCATGTCCGGTTGAATAATTAGACAATGGTTGTCCGAAGGCAGGAGGCAGGAGGCAGGAGGCAGAAGGTTTTCTTTCATTGTCACCTTAACTTTATACACGCTCCGGTGCTACCGGACATGATATTAGGGGTAGGTTCCCACACTCCCTTGCACTATATCTGCACACATTTATCGATGCCTAATATGCGATCGCTGACCTTGGAGTTAATGTCGCAAATGTTACTATTTTGTATTCCGTATCTTGAATTGAGATAAGATTTTTTTTCTACTGAATAACACTTAGCTTTTAAGTATAAAAAATAATTTAAGGTTTAAGTGCTTGCACGATTGATACTATTTTTTTACGCTTCTAGTATAGATTGATGGTTAAATATTATTTCCTTAAAAACCTTTCACAGCAAGGCTTATAAAACATTTTTCTTATTGCATATACATTATTTTATTTAAAAAACAGCGATCAATATCACTTATAGCAATGATTTTAATCACAGTATAAAGCTTTCTATTTGAATAAAAATAGATACAGGAATACAGGCAGGGCATCTACAATACAAAAGTAGGTCATCACTAAAAAATGGCCTGAATACAAATTTAAAAGTAGCTAATTACACACACAGACTAACGAATACTTATGATTAACAGCCTAATTAACTCTAAATTCTTTGCAGGTCTAACTGCTACAGTTGCATTTACTGGCGTAATGACTAATGCTGGCATTGCTAACGCTCTGGTCAAAACATATACAGACACCTTTGAGCTAGCACCAACAGATATTACGGATGCCCTATTATCAGTTCAAAAATTTGATGGTAATCTTGGTGAACTTCAAAGTGTGACGATCGGCTTTGATGGACAGATCGTTGGCGATGCCTTAGTAGAAAGTCTGGATGCGCAAGCCCAAACTCTAACTTTTACTCTTGGAGGTACTTTGACCTTACTTGGGGATGAGATTCTTAATAACCCTTTGTTTGAAGAAGCAGTGAGTGCATCAGCTTCATTTGAAGCAACTGCTTTTGATGGTGTTATGGATTTTTCAGGTACTTCTGGTAAAAGCTTTGAGGGACTAATAGCTACATTAAGTGGAGAGAACCTCTATGATGACCAAGCTGTATTAGATTTCTTCACTGGTGCTGAAAATGTAGAGTTTTTATTCTCTGCTAGCACTGATTCAAAAGTAACAGGTGCAGCTAACATATTTGCTGGTATTACTACCCAGGCTGGAGCAAGTGTTTCAGTGACATACGCATATGAAGTGATAGATGGTGATGTTTTGTCTGAAAGAGTACCCGAACCTTCTGCAATACTTGGTTTAGGTTTATTTGCTGGGGCAGGCTTTTTATCAAAGAGGAAGGTAAGCAGTAAAGCTTAAATCAAAAAGCAAGATTTAATTAAAATAGGACTTACGCATAAATGCTATGGGTAGGATGTGTTGGTAGTAGTGTAACTGACCAAAACCCTAAACATGGCCTGAAGGATAGATTTAATACTAGCTAATTACACATACAAACAGGGTGAATACTATGATTAACAATCTAATTAACTCTAAATTCTTTGCAGGTCTAACTGCTACAGTCGCATTTACTGGCGTAATGACTAATGCTAGCATTGCTAACGCTGCTCTAATTGGGGAATTTCAATTTGCTGGTCTTGGTGTTGCTGAATTTACAAAAGACTACTTGAATTTCAATCCAAATCCAAGTGTTCTTTTTGTTAGTCCCCTTGCTGCAACAGGCAGTTTTCAGCAATTTACTGGTATTACCACTACTATCCACGGACCTGTAGAATTCGATCCATTTTCAGCACCTGTTCCATTCATAGATTTTGGTGGTGGTAATGAATTTGACCTACAACAAGCTTCTATAGGAGAAATTATTCAGAGTGGAGATAATGCATCCCTAGATATACACCTCTTTGGAACATTTTTGAGCGCAGATGGCGATCAAAATAAGGGTGCAGGTAACATAACACTTCAATTTAACGATACATTGGCAAGCACAATTGAGCAACAGCTTGATGCTGGTAACACACTTACAGCTCAATTCTCTGGTGCTGTGTTTTCTACTACTGCTTCTACTCCTGAACCAACTGCATTATTCGGTCTGGGTGTAGTTACTACAGGTTTAGTTGCTAGTCGCAAGAGAAATAAAGACTCCAAAGCAAAAATCTAGTGATGGGGCGATCGATACCTTTACTCTAATTGATCGTAGTGATATTAGAGTTAGTATCAGAATATTCTGAGAGAGCTTTGACTTAATCAAAGAATCACAATATAAGTAGTTGATAGATTCTTTCCATCAACAAAGACTTGTTCTAACTGTGGTTACGTCCAAGATATGCCATTAAATCTAAGGACTTATTCAAAATTCTATTATGAGAGAGCTTCTTGGTTATAAGAGGCTCTTTTTGTTATTTTTAAACAGATATTAATAGCTGAATACTAATTCCCATCAAATAACTTCAAAGCTAAATCTGGTCTATCTGTAATTAATGCAAATGCTCCTTGTTTGACAATTTTAACCATTAATTTTTCATCATTAATCGTCCAAACATAGATATTCTGATTAATCAATTTCATGCGCCAGACAAAACCAAATTTTATCAATTGATAATTAGGTGAAACAAAGTCAGCTTTAGTTGTAAACAAACGAAATTCAGGAAAGATTTCTGATAATCTAGTAGCGATTAAATTTTTGGGTTTACTAAGTCCTAATAACAGACCAGTTGTAATTCGATTATCTATTTGTTTAACCGTAATAATAGCAGCATCAAGAAAAGATTTAATCACATAATCTTGGTAATCTAAATATTTTTTGACTAAATTAACTATCTCCAATTCATATCCCACTTCTTTCAATTCAATATCAAGTTTAATTTTCCCCCGACACAACTTCAACACATCCTCTACCAATGGCACATCAAAACCTTTTTGCCGAGAAATATCCAAAAGTTGTTGATAACTCAAATCACTAATATTCATCCCATCAATTGATTCATCATGAAACGTAATGAACAAATTATCCTGAGTTTTTCTCACATCAAACTCCACCATTGGTACACCCAATTCAATAGCTTTTTCAAAAGAAGCTAAAGTATTTTCAAATTCCACCAAGCCAGATGCGCCCCGGTGAGCAATAATTAATGGTTTAGTAGTCATTTCAAGAATTTAGAATTTAGAATTTAGAATTTAGAATTACCTCTTCTTAATAAATATAAATAAGAGGATTGGATAAAAGGATTTTTTTTCTTCTCTTGGTCGATTGGATATAATGACCCTGCTTTAAACCTTAATTATTCGGTAAGTACCTAAAATACCACTTTTAACTTTTAACTTTTAACTTCTAATTTTTGACTTCTAACTTTTGACTTCTAACTTTTGACTTCTTCCTTTTCTCCCTAATCGTAGTCTAATCTAGAGCTGTCACTATATAGCTATAACAATGACAAATATACCTCCGAACCCACCTTCACGGCCAAGGCCAGTGGAACGTGATGAGTGGATTGCAATATTTGTAGCCTTAGCAACTCTTGGCAGTGTATTTTTCTGGACAACGACTAGAGGAAATAATGGGTTTAATTTATTCTCTAAACCTATTCTTTCTTCATCTGAATCTGAAATAGTTGATAGTCCAGATGTTAGTACAGAGGAGTCAATCTTTAGCTTAGGCACACCACAACTTAATACCCTGACTGGCGAACCAGCATCAAATTTTGGTCAAGCACTTTCTTCTTCTGAAGAGTTAGAAACAAGTTTGGCTACTCTGACTCCTATTAATGATACTTTTGAGGAGTTAGAAACAAGTGTTACAGGTTTGAATCAAGCTAATACTGAGACTGAGACAACACTCGAATTAGCCAAACCGCCAAAAGTCCCACAAGTAGGCAAGAATTTGGCCACATTGGGTATTGGAAGTATGTTATCTGGATCTCCAATGACAACTCCACCTTTACCTGTGGCCCCCCCTATTCCTAGTTTAACAACAGAGTCACCCACGGCAACTTCTCCTTCTCCAGAGGAGATAACTTTCAAGTCACCTGGAGCAAGTGAAACAGCTACTTCTCCTCCTCCAGAAGCAGAAACTACTGACTCATTCACGGCAACTTCTCCTTCTCCAGAGCAGGCAACCTCTGAAGTTCCGTTAGCTGGTACAACAGCGCCATCTCCTGAAACATCTCCTCCTATTGGCAAAGTTAAATTTTCTGATGTTCCGGATGATTTTTGGGCCAGTAATTTCATTCAACCTTTGAGAGAAAGTGATATTATTGCTCAAGTTGATAGTGATAAATTCGAGCCAGATAAACCTGTAACACGAGCTGAATTAGCTACTCAAATTCCTAAAGTATTTGAGGAAAAATCAACAGGAAGTACTGTTAAATATAAGGATGTACCAGAAGATTTACCAACTCAAGAAGGAATTCAAAGAGCTACTAAATCTGGCTTTTTGAGTGGGTATCCAGGAAATGTTTTTCGTCCAGAACAAGAAGTACCAAAATTACAGGTATTAGTTGCTTTAGCTAGTGGCTTAAATCTGGAAATTCCATCAAATCCTGATAAAGTTTTAAGTATTTATAAAGACAAAGAAAAAATACCTGATTGGGCTAAGGAAAAAGTAGCAGCAGCTACTGCAACTGGATTGGTAGTAAATCATCCAGATGTAAAAATTTTGAATCCAGATAAACCTGCTACTCGTGCTGAAGTTACAGCAATATTTCATCAGGCTTTAGTAAGATTAGGAAAGGTAGAACAGGTTTCATCAGAATATATTGTGACTCCAAAAAATTAAAATTTGCTGTCCTTTTTCATGAACAGTTTTTCTCTAAATATTTACCCTAAATAATCAATCTCTAAAACACCCGGTTTCTTCTAGAGACCGGGTTGCTAATATTAAGGAAGAGGGAAGAAGGAAGAAGGAAAAGGGAAGAAGGAAAAATCTTGATTTTGCTTTCCCTTTTTTGATTTTGCTTCTAAGGCTAATTACTTGATTTCATTAATATAAAAAATTTTATGTTATACTAATTTGAAAAAAATAATACTAGACTTAAGTAACATTTCAATTATTAAGTAATTAACATATACTGAATAATTTTTTGTTCATCAATGGATAATGGATAATGAATAATGGATAATTACCTCTGGTTAAAACCGAGAGGATTGAATATAAGGAAATCTGATTTCTTCTCTTGGTCGATTGGATATGGTTAGGAAACCCATCCATCCCTCGACCGCTTTTTTCTCCTTAAAAGGAGAGGCAATAAAGCCGAATGGATTAATTATCAATTATCAATTATCAATTGTTAATTATCCATTGTAATTATTAACCAGTTATTGTTAACTATTCTTATTTTTACTCCCCCACTCCCTGACCTATCCCTGTATCCGTGCCATAATCAGTGTGAGCCACTCTCCTTATGCTCCAAAAAGTACAAGATTTATTATTACAACTAGCTCAAATGTTTACAACTCCCCTACTATTTGTCGGGGATACTTATATATCTTTAAGTTTACTTTTAAAACTATTTTTATATTTAATTGTAGTTATTTTATTCGGTAGAATCTTCAAAAATTTACTCAAAAAAATATTTTTAGTAAAACTAGGTATAGATGAAGCTAATAGAGAAGCAATATCTACAATATTTAGCTATGGAATAAGCACGTTGGGTGTGATAGTTATTCTACAAACACAAGGTTTTAATGTCTCTTCATTAGCAGTTTTAGCCGGGGGTTTAGGTGTAGGTATTGGTTTAGGATTTCAGAATATTACTAAAAACTTTATTAGTGGTTTGAATGTACTGATAGAAAGACCAATAAAAATAGGAGATTTTATTGAATTAGATAATGATTTAGGTTTTGTAGAAGAAATTGGTTTGCGTTCAACAAGAATTAGAACATTACAGGGTAGTCATATAATTATTCCTAACGGCATTTTAATAGAAGGAAAAATACATAACTTAAGCTACGATAGTTTTCAAGGTAGGATTGAACTTGATATTTTTGTCTCTGACGATAGTGATCCAGTATTAGTTACAGAAACGATACTAATGTCTGCTTATATGGAACCTGTAGTATTACGAGAACCACCTCCAAAAGTTTTGTTTCTGGGGTTTGAAGATAACGCTTTTAAGTTTCAATTATGGGTATGGGTAAAGAAAATTTATAATCAACCAGTTTATATGAGTTCTTTACGGTTTATTATCTACAATAACTTACATCAACAAGGTATTTTAATTCCTTGGGACCATTTTAATATATACCTCCATAATCCACAAGAATCACAACATTTAGAATCATCTCAAAATACTGTTCTTCATGGGGTAAGAAACCATCAGTCTATACCGAGTAAACCTCTATCAGCGAGGGATTTATTATTAGAAGTTACTTATTTTGAAAACTTTACTGATGTTGAGTTACGAAAATTGATAGAAGTAGGGTATAGAAAACGTCTTAGACCATTAAAAATTTTATTTCATGAAGGAGATCCTGGTGATACTTTTTATATTATTCTTTCAGGTTCAGTAGAGGTATTTGCTGAAAAAATTAATAAACATTTGACTACTCTAAAAGCTGGAAATTTTTTTGGAGAATTAGCTTTAATGTTAGGTATTCCTCGTACTGCTTCAGTCAGGGCCCTTGAAGATACAATTTTATTTGCTATTCATAAAAAAGGCTTTGAGAAAATATTACATGAAAATCCAGAATTAGCAGAGGTAATTGTGCAAGAGTTGGGTAAACATCAAGAAGAATTATCTGAACGTCAAAATGAACTTAGAAGATTGGGATTAGTTAATGCAGAAGAAGATGATAAAAATCCTGTGGTTTGGGTTAGAAATCGTCTGAAAAATCTGTTTAATTTATAATTAGGGTTTGCTGATTGAAGAAGGAGTCAGGAGACAGGAGACAGGAGACAGGAGAAATGGGAATTATAGAGGAGATAGTCGGAAAAATTGTCCCAAGATTTTTCTGCCATAATCATCCCAAAATACTAGCTTTTTGCAGCTTTTTGAGCTGAAAAGCTGGCACTTTTTTCTACAAAAAAATGTTAAAACCAATATCAGTCAATACTTTGATATTTAATCAGCAAACCCTAATTAGGGTTTGCGCTCAAAAGTCTTTTAGTAGGGGTAGGAGACAGGAGACAGGAGACAGGAGACAGGAGAAATGGGAATTATAGAGGAGTTAGTCGGAAAAATTGTCCCAAGATTGTTCTGCCATAATCGTCCCAAAATACTAGCTTTTTGCAGCTTTTTGAGCTGAAAAGCTGGCACTTTTTTCTACAAAAAAATGTTAAAACCAATATCAGTCAATACTTTGATATTTAATCAGCAAACCCTAATTATTCATTATTAATTGCTGTTTGCGTAGCATTCCAAAGGAATAGCTGACTGCTAATGGCTGAATGCTTACCGAGAAATTGTGGTTTAAAGCCTCCCCTTTTAAGGGGAAAAAAGAAAAAAAATTTCCTTTGAGTCAATCCTTTTTTTTCAAGGAGAGGTAATAATTAGGGTTTGCGTATGGAAAGTCTTTTGCTAGGGGTAGGAGACAGGAGACAGGAGACAGGAGAAATGGAAATTATAGAGGAGGAAGTCGTAAAAATTGTCCCAAGATTTTTCTGCCATAATCATCCCAAAATACTAGCATGCATGAGCTTTTTAGACCGAAAACCTTGCACTTTTTTAGACCAAAAAAGGCTGAAACCAATATCTGTCAGTGCTTTGATATTTAATCAGCAAACCCTAATTAGGGCTTGCTGAAAAAGTCTTTTTTCGTAGGGGTAGGAGACAGGAGACAGGAGACAGGAGACAGGAGAAATGGCTTGGGAGCGAGGAGGTAGGAGTAAGAATTGTCCCAAGATTTTTCTGCCCAACTATGCGCCTAAAATACTAACTTTTTGAGCGTTTTAGACTGAAAACCAGACACTTTTTTCGATCCAAAAAAGGTTAAATCCTTTATATGTCAATGCTTTCAGATTTATTCAGCAAACCCTAATTATTCATTATTCATTATTAATTATTAATTATCAAAAATATCTTTAATTCTCTCAATTGTACGCTGATTTTCTTCAGGAGTTCCTACCGTAATTCTTAAACCACCACCTGTATGACGAATTAAAGTCCCCTGATTTTTAAGTTGCTGCATCAAATTATTTAAACCTTCTTCCTGAGACAAATTTTCTCCTAATAAACTCAACCCTTTATCCGTAAGTCTGGCATAAAAGAAATTAGCCGTACTTTCCCAAACTTGTAGAGCTGAAATTTCCCCAAAACTATCAAATAACTTAGTTCTTTCTGTCAAAATTTCCGGTATAAAAGATAGAACCTCTTGTCTATAGGTAAGCACTAATTTAGCAGCAGCTTGAGAAAAACTTGGTAAATTATAAGGAAGGCGAACTTTTTCCAAATTAATAATAACTTCTGGATGAGCGATCGCATATCCTACCCGGAGAGAAGCTAATCTAAAAGCTTTAGAAAATGTTCTTAAAATTACCCAATTAGGATGTTGGTTTAATTGCTCAACCACAGTAGTCTGACTAAACTCAAAATATGCTTCATCAATGACTACCATAATTTCTTCAGGCAAACTAAGTAACCATTCTAATTCTTGAGCAGTTAAAGCATTAGCTGTAGGAGAGTTTGGATTAACAACAAATACCACTTTTACAATCGAATTGTTTGTTTGATTAATAGCATCCTGAGCAGCAGAAATATCTATTTCAAAATTTGCCTCACTTCTACCAATATTGACTATGGAAATACCAAGAGTTTTGGCAATAATAGAATACATAGAAAAAGTAGGAGTAGCAGTTAAAATAGAACCTTCTCCCCCTAAACAAGTAGCAATTAAAATAGAACGAATTAACTCATCTGAGCCATTACCAACAGAAATATTATTGGCAGAAATATTAACTGATGGAGTTGCTTCATTCACATATTGAGCTATAGCTTCTTTAAGTTGAAAATGACTGCCATCTGGATAACGGTTTGTTTCAATTAACTCTTGATAATTTCCAGCTAACTTTTGTTTTAAATTATCCGATAAATCATAAGGACATTCATTAGTATCCAGTCTATCTAAAGGAATTTCTGAACTGCCACCAGGATGAGGTGTATAAGCTTTAAGATTACTAAGGTCTGAACGAATAAAAGAAAACATAACTTGATTGAATAATTTTTGCTTATTAATTAAAGCATATCATTGATTATAGACTTCACGGGATTATTCAGAAAATTAAACTACAATAAATAATACCAAACCAGATTATTATAAGCTGATTATGCAGTGAGGTCATTTTAGTTATCAGTTCTCAGTACCTCTGACGCTCACCCAGAGCCTTGACATAAGGAATATTCTCTTTTTTTATCCCCTTAAAAGGGGAGGCGCATACCCTTTTTTTTTGGTAAAAAGTAAGCCTTAATAGGCAATAGAGGGAATATATAATTAGCTTTTCTAAACCGGATTTGGTATTATTTCTCTAGTTTTATGCCAAAATATATTCTTTCTCTACAAAACAAAATCTTACAACGCTGCACCTGCTAAAACGAACCTTCTATTGCTGCCATCTTTGGTAGCAATGGAACGAAAACCTATGCTAAGGCTGTCGGTGATATATACTTTCTTAGAGTATTGTATTTAAAGTTTTAATATGACAGATTTACAACTTGTATGACAGAAAATAATAGACAAATTAGAATTAGTCTCTACAAAGGCATTATTTCAACATTGTGCAAAATTGATCGATTTAGATTTTGACAAAAAGAGAGCAATTATTTTTGTTGAAAAGTTCTTAAAAATGGCCGAAAGTCGGTATAGCAAATTAGAAAAAGCTGTTTCTGAAGCATTAGGAGAAGACTTTATATCATGTCCGGTTGAATAATTAGATTTTGGTGGAAGGAAGGCAGGAGGCAGGAGGCAGGAGGCAGAAGGTTTTCTCAAGAGTGTCACCTTGATTTTATACACAAACGATGCTACCGGACACGATATTAAACCAATTTTAACAGACAATCAAAGCCTACCTTATAAAAATCGTTATGAATTTTCAGATGAATTTTCAGATGAAGATTTAGATTTAGATTTAGATTCAAATTCATCTAATTTAGTAAGTCTAACAGTTGAGGATTTTCAAGAAAGAAAACTTAAAATTCTACGCCAAATTGAACTTTAAAATAATAGTACAAATGTAGAACCATTAAATAACTGTAGATTTAAAGATAATCCTATTAAATGGAAAAATTTGAATTTTCGTTCTCAATCAGAAGTAAAAATAGCAGAAGAACTTGACAAAAGAGGTATATGTTTTTTCCCAAATAGCGCCCTGAGATTGACAACCAAAAAAGGTCGTGAAAATAAAGAACCAGATTTTTTTGTCTTGTATAATAAAAAATATGCAATACTTGAAGTAGATGGGATATCTCATACATCTGAAAGACGAGTAGAAAAACAAGAAAGAGAAAGAGATTTTGAAATAAATGGCATGAGGATTTTCCGTTTTGATTCAAATCAATGCTATAACAATCCAAGTTTAGTTGTTGATGAATTTTTAGAACTTCTGAATAATATTTAAAGTTAAGATCAACATTAGTTATTCAAGTTTAGACATAAAATATAAATACTCAAAATTTGTATTAATAGCTAATAGCTGATGGCTGAATGCTTATCATTTGATTACCTCCTTTTTGAAATTCATAATCTACTTGCCGAATTTCTGTTCTATATCCTTTAGTCGATAATTTATCAATTATTGGCATTAATAATGGAGATATTTTTCCAGAAAGTTCTAACACAGGAAAAATGCGTATTTGTTTAGCAACTCGACACATTTCTAAAATTGATTCTAGATGAAATTCTGCTGAGAGACGATCAGAATATAAAAATAGAAAATGGCTGCATAAAGCTAAATCAAATTTGTGATTATCAAAAGGCAGTTTCGGCAGTTCAGCAGTTAAATAACGTTTTTGCTGAAACCCATGAGGAAAGTCTAATAAAAATTTTTCCATTGTTGCCATTCTGACTTTTAGTAGATTTTCTGGCGACTGTAGATTTTGCCAAACAAAAGTATCATAATTTGCTTTTGCTTGGTCAATCATATTTTGAGAAATTGCCTGAATACGTTGAGAAATTTCATCAGCATTGAACTGATATATTGGGTCGCAGGAAATGACGTTATATCTTTGAAAAGTCATTTCATAATTAAAACTTGAAGGTCCTCCTGCACAGTCGAGAATTTTTAATTTCTTCTCTTCTGGAGTAAGGTCGAACATAGAAATATATTCGTCAATATTTCGACCCCAAGGTACTATTTTTTCTAGTTTAATTGTCATAGTTATTTCTTAGGAGTCAGGAGTCATAACGAAGTCAGAAGTCAGCAAGTCAGAAGTCAGAAGTTAACCCACCCCTCGCCCCTCCCCTCCTGGGAGGGGAAGTAGGGGATGCGTGAGCAACTCTCCAAAAATATTACGCCTTAAAAGGCGGGGTTTTAGACCCATGTTATTTTGATAAAGTATTTTAATTTCTCTTATTATTCGTAACATTCTTTTTCCAAATTGGTATTACCCACTACACCCCTCAAATTTTGGTACTTCACAAAATGATTTGACTATTGCGGCATACATAATAGAGAGAGGAAGTAGATATTTCTGTACAACACACTCTAAAGTTATGCGCTTCACAAAATGACTTGACTATTGCGGCATACATAATAGAGAGAGGAAGTAGATATTTTCCCACTACACACTTTAAAATTATGCGCTTCACAAAATGACTTGACTATTGCGGCATACATAATAAAGAGAGAGGAAGTAGATATTTCTGTACAACACACTCTAAAATTATGCGCTTCACAAAATGACTTGACTATTGCGGCATACGCAATAAAGAGAGGGAAGTAGATATTTCTGTACAACACACTCTAAAGTTATGCGCTTCACAAAATGACTTGACTATTGCGGCATACGCAATAAAGAGAGGGAAGTAGATATTTCTGTACAACACACTCTAAAGTTATGCGCTTCACAAAATGACTTGACTATTGCGACATACATAATAAAGACAGAGGAAGTAGATATTTTCCCACTACACACTTTAAAATTATGCGCTTCACAAAATGAAACGACTATTGCGGCATACGCAATAAAGAGAGGGAAGTAGATATTTCTGTACAACACACTCTAAAGTTATGCGCTTCACAAAATGAAACGACTATTGCGGCATACGCAATAAAGAGAGGGAAGTAGATATTTCTGTACAACACACTCTAAAGTTATGCGCTTCACAAAATGAAACGACTATTGCGGCATACATAATAAAGACAGAGGGAAGTAAATATTTTCCCACTACACACTCTAAAGTTATGCGCTTCACAAAATGATTTGACTATTGCGGCATACGCAATAAAGAGAGGGAAGTAGATATTTCTGTACAACACACTCTAAAGTTATGCGCTTCACAAAATGATTTGACTATTGCGGCATACGCAATAAAGAGAGGGAAGTAGATATTTCTGTACAACACACTCTAAAGTTATGCGCTTCACAAAATGATTTGACTATTGCGGCATACGCAATAAAGAGAGGGAAGTAGATATTTCTGTACAACACACTCTAAAGTTATGCGCTTCACAAAATGATTTGACTATTGCGACATACGCAACACAGAGGAAGTAGATATTTCTCTACGACACACTCGGAAATTATGCGCTTCACAAAATGATTTGACTATTGCGGCATACACAATAGAGAGAGGAAGTAGATATTTTTCCACTACACACTCTAAAGTTATGCGCTTCACAAAATGAAATGATTATTGCGTATGCCGCAATAGAGAGGGAAGTAGATATTTCTGTACAACACACTCGGAAGTTATGCGCTTCACAAAATGAAATGATTATTGCGTATGCCGCAATAGAGAGGGAAGTAGATATTTCTGTACAACACACTCGGAAGTTATGCGCTTCACAAAATGAAATGATTATTGCGTATGCCGCAATAGAGAGGGAAGTAGATATTTCTGTACAACACACTCGGAAGTTATGCGCTTCACAAAATGAAATGATTATTGCGACATACGCAACACAGAGGGGAAGTAGATATTTTTCTACAACACACTCTAAAGTTATGCGCTTCACAAAATGATTTGACTATTGTGGCATACGCAACACAGAGGAAGTAGATATTTTTCCACTACACACTTTAAAGTTATGCGCTTCACAAAATGACTTGACTATTGCGGCATACGCAACACAGAGGGGAAGTAGATATTTTTCCACTACACACTTTAAAGTTATGCGCTTCACAAAATGACTTGACTATTGCGTATGCCGCAATAGAGAGGGAAGTAGATATTTCTCTACAACACACTCGGAAGTTATGCGCTTCACAAGATGAAATGATTATTGCGGCATACATAATAAAGAGAGGAAGTAGATATTTTTCTACAACACACTCTAAAGTTATACGCTTCACAAAATGATTTGACTATTGCGGCATACACAACAGATAGGGGAAGTAAATATTTTCCCACTACACACTCGAAAATTATGCGCTTCACAAAATGATTTGACTATTGCGACATACACAATAAAGAGAGGAAGTAGATATTTCTCTACGACACACTTTAAAGTTATGCGCTTCACAAAATGATTTGACTATTGCGACATACACAATTAAAGAGAGGAAGTAGGTATAGTAGTCCCCAAGACATTTAGGAAATAAAAGGCAAATATAGTCTTGGCAGAGCAAGTGTGGCCGCTATTCGCCTAATTATGGAAATAACCCAATTTCTAGAAAATCTACCCTAAACTTTTCCCCCCAATACCTCCGGCGACAAAACCCGATTTAACTTCCCACTCCGGTATCCTTCTAAATCTAAAGTGACATAAATAAACCCAAACTCTTTAAACCTTTCTACCAACTGAGGCAAATTTATTGTCAACACAAACTCTTTGATTTGTTCAGGGGGAAGTTCAATTCTCGCAGTATCTTTTTCCGAACGAACTCGTAAATTTTTTAATCCCAAATTCCGCAAATATCTTTCCCCACGACCAACTCTTTGTAACTTTTCAAAAGTAATTTCTTCCCCATAAGGAAAACGGGAACTTAAACAAGGTTGAGCTGGTTTATCCCACCAAAGCAAACCCAATTCCTTAGCAAGTTGTCTAACTTCAAACTTACTAATTCCTAATTCTGCTAAAGGCGATCTAGCTCCTCTTTCTTTTGCTGCTTGAATACCAGGACGATAATCTCGTAAATCATCTGCATTTACCCCATCAACTACATAAGAATAACCCCGCTTTAAAGCCAAAGGTTTGAGAGTATCATGCAATTCACTTTTACAAAAATAGCAACGATTTATAGGATTAGAAGTATAATTAGGATTCTCCATTTCATTAGTTTCTACCTCTTCATGAGAAATACCAATTACTGCCGCTTGAATACGAGCATCTTCTAAATCTTCAGGTAATAAAGAAGGAGAAATAGCAGTTATAGCTAAAGCTTTATTTCCCAAAACATCATAAGCGACTTTTGCTACTAAAGTACTATCTATGCCGCCGGAGTAAGCAATCAAAGCTTTCTCCATTTCTGAAAATATTTTTTTCAGTTCTTTTAGTTTTTTTGTTAACATCATTTCCTCTATTTATGTAAGCATTCAGCAGTCAGCTATCAGCTATCAGCTATTTGTTATTTGTTATTAACTCATGTCATACTAGAGGGGAATTATCTACCCAAGAGAATTAAAATTCCACTATTTGAAATTGGCTATAACTTAACCTCAGTTCTTGCTTGAATATGTTCATGCATCTGATGGCTGTTTGCGGAGCATGACCTAGGAAATGCTAATAGCTGAATGCTTACCTATTTATTGATTTTTACTGTTGTTAATTTAATTCTTATTGATTATAGCAATTATAGAAGGAAGAAGGAAGAAGGAAGGAGGAAGAAGGAAGAAGGAAAGAGGAAGGAGGAAGATTGATATTCTGTTTTTTTTAGATATTCTATAAATCAAGAGTAGTAATGGCAGTTCCTATAGGTGCTAGTATAGTACGGTGGAAATACAGATATTATTTTTATTAAATACTCATTGTCAGATTTTTTGGGGAAATTATCAATTCCCAACAATTCCTGGAATTCGCTATTAGCTCAAACTTTCTCACTTACACCCTTAAATTTTTCTCTAGTTAATTGACTTGAGAAAAACCAAACGGGCAAGATGCCCATTCCACATAAATTATTCTTTCAAATTATATACGGAACAGGCAAGATGCCCATTCAACGTCAGATTTTGTGGAGAAATTATCAATTATCTGACATTGCTGAAATTAATTATTAATCCAAACTTTCTCAACTACAACCTCAAAGTTTCCTCTAGTTAATTGACTTGAAAAAAACCAAACGGGCAAGATGCCCATTCCACATAAATTATTCTTTCAAATTATATACGGAACAGGCAAGATGCCCATTCAACGTCAGATTTTGTGGAGAAATTATCAATTATCTGACATTGCTGAAATTAATTATTAATCCAAACTTTCTCAACTACAACCTCAAAGTTTCCTCTAGTTAATTGACTTGAAAAAAACCAAACGGGCAAGATGCCCATTCCACATAAATTATTCTTTCAAATCATATACGGAACGGGCAAGATGCCCATTCCACAAACCGTCTTAAATTCAAAACTCTCGCCGAGCAAAAATAGCTATAGTAATAGATAAAATCAACATTGTATAAAGCAAAGCATAACCAAAATTAGTAACTAAAGTAGCTATACTTGGCAGTAGACCATATACAGCATCATTTTTCAAATCTAACCTGCTTAAATCTGGTAATACTACATATAATCCCATCATTAACTTTCTAACTCCAGGATTATCACTTAACTCACCCAACTTAACCAAATCTCTACTTAAATTCCCCATTAAATAAACGCCAAAAGTAAATAATGTCGCTAATAGAGAACTGGTAAATACACCAAACAAAATTGCTACCGCAGTAAGTAAAGACAACTGAATAAAAATAAATATTACTGCTACTAAAATACTAACCATAGGATATGAAATCCCACTGAAATGCAGAATTAATCCATATATTATTGTCATAGTCAACAATAAAACAGCCAAAACTGCTGATAAACCAATATACTTACCAATAATTAATTCCGAACGACTTAACGGTTTAGCAATCAAAACATAAACAGTGCGTTTTTCAATTTCTTTATTCACCAAAGCAGTACCAATAAAAACCGTCACTATCAAACCTAAAACACTAATAACTGCCAACCCAAAATCTAAAATTATTTTATCCTCCGTACCTACAGATAATTCTGGAATTAATCTAATAGCAGCAATCATTAATAAAGCAAAAAAAATAATTAAATAAAGGATGCGATCGCGAATTACTTCCCAAAATACATTTTGAGAAATTGCCAGAATTCTCCCTAGATTCATAAAATGTTTCCTAACCTTCTATTTCTACTTATTTTTTATCTTTTCTTTTGCAGGTTTAATACCCCACTATAAACCTATCCCTTGGGTGCATCTCAATGCGTGAATAAAGCCAAAAATTTATGGCTTTTAGGCAACAGGCAACAGGCAACAGGCAACAGGCAACAGGCAACAGGCAACAGGGAATAGGGAATATATAGGAAAAAAGTCTTTTTGCAAATATGAGATGCACCCTATCCCTTCTTGTAGATGGGGGGGTGGGGAGATGGGAAGATGGGGAAAAAAGCCTCTAATTAAATACGTTTACTCTCCCGGAATACCCATTGAATGGCTAACAAATAAATTCTATCTTTTGTCAAGTTTTATGTTAAGTAAAGATGTTTATAAAGCATAACTATTAACAGGGGTGCTTAAAATTAATTTAGGGTTTGAATCCCACCCATGCTATTTTCCCTTCTGCCTTCTGCCTTCTTCAACTCTAAATTTTTTTCACATCTTCTGACTGGTTTTCTGACTTAACAAGTTTCTTTTCTACAGCACCACATTCAACATTTCCAACTCTAATTGGTACTGCTTGATTTTGTGAAGTAGTACCAGATCTTCTTTGCCCTACTCTTTCCTCGATTTTACAATTCTTACTAAGATAATAACTTTCATCTTTTGCTGTAAGTCCTTTCCAAAATAATTTTAACTCTACCTGATATCCAGACTGATTAGCAACTATTGGTGTCTCTAACTTCCAGAAATTATCTTCTTTAACTTCAGATATTTCTTTAGTCGCCTCATCTTTAATACTTTGCAGTTTCAACTTCATATTAGGTACTGATAAATCCACTCTTTGAGTTCCTAAATCATTGTTCAGTCTCTCTTCCATTAAATTCAGAATTTTTGCACCTCTATAATCATTTATTGAAGGAGTTATCAACCGATAAACAAATGTACTTTTACTTAAATCATCTTCTCCCATTGTCGGATATTCTTGCACTATTCCCTGAATCATAAAATATAATCCCAACCAACAACTAACCAAAAAATTGACCAAAACTAAAATAACAAAACTCGGCTTTGACAATACATCAACTTTTTGATTCGTTGATTCTTCCGGAGTATTCAACACTAAAATTACCGCTGCTATACACACAGCAATTACTGGCCAAGACACTATAGCAACATATTTCAAATTGCTCTCTAATTTTTCATATAAAAGAAAGCAAATTAACCCTGCTGTAATCCAGGGACTTAAACTTATACCTCGAAATACAAATGGTTTCTGAGTAGTTAACCATCCGACAGAAAATGTTAAAAATAACCAACTTAAAACAGAAATAAAATCAACTTCTACTTGCCTATTACCATCAATTTCAGCCACAGCTATTGACACCAGTAATAACATTCCACTCAACAATAAAAATGTTTTCCAATGCCAAAACTTAGGAGGAAGTAATAAATTTAGTAGATTCTTTAAAATGTCAATAAGACCTTTAAACAGATCGGTAAAACTTTTCCAAATTGCTTTCATATTAATTTAAACCTCTGCAGAAATAAAATAAATACTATTGCTAAATGACTGCAAATATGAGCCAGTGTAATCACTAAAAACGTTGGCGTTCTTAATTGTCCTAATGCTTGTGATAAATTCATACTAGCACCACTATTTTTAGATTTTTTATTCCATCGATTTTCACACCAATTAAAACCGATAAACTTCACAATTAGAGAAATAAAAAAACTAAGAAATATGAAAAGTATAAATATAGGATAAATCGTGCCAATCTTACCAAATAAAATATAAGCTACGACTTCTTTTTCCCAGATATTTGGCACAATACTTACTATATAAAAAAAGAATATCCACCCTATACAAGTAGAAACTAAATTCATTACAGTTGCATACTGAACACTAACTTTTGGAATGAATTTAAGTCGATATTGAAGAAAAAATGATTCAATGGCAATTACTAATAATAATATTAAAGAGCCAGAGACAATAGCCCTCAAAGGCAAAATAGTTAAGTTCATATAGCAATCCTATTTAAGTCGTAATATTTTAGTGGTGGTTAGGAGTCAAGAGTCATTTCAGTTATCAGTTATCAGTTATCAGTACCTATAGTTAAAGTCAAAGGCTTGAAATATTGAACTTGATTTTCTCTTGGTCGATTGGATATGGTTAGGAAACCCATCCATCCCTCGACCGCTTTTTCATCCCCTTGAAAGGGGAGGCTTGATACCTTATTTTTTGGTCAGAAGTCAGATAGGGGATATTATATATAATAATTCAGGACTTACCGAAAAATTGGGTTTAAAGCCTCGCCCATAAGCGGGCGACTTTACTATAATTGCGCTATAATGAGACCGGTTATGTACCCGCCTTGTCTCATAAATACTGTAGAAAAGAAGATTAGGTCGAAACTCCTTCAGTTGAGAGCAGAACAAGGGAAGCTTTCAGGTCAATGAGCAGCTAAAAAGAGAAGGCACAGATAAACCCTATAAGAATTCTTGATAAGTCGCGGGAGGGCATTCCGAGACTCTAAGCGGACGCGGAGGCAAGTGTAAGACTAGCGCCAAGGTAGCGACAGCCTGTGAAACGTCAACCCACCGAGGAGCTACGGCTCGGCAGGAATCCCCGTGCCTTTAGGCCGGGGAGGATGTCAAACATAACCACCTTGTACTCTTTAAACCTACATTCCACACGACAAAACGTAGCATAAAAGTCAAAAGTCAAAAGTCAGAAGTCAAAAGTCAGAAGAAAATTATAGTGGTTAATAGAAATCAAAAATTCAGTAAGTATTTATCAACAGGACTTACACAAATTTACCTTAAACGCTATATGTAGGGAGAATGGCATTCGCCCTCACTTTATTTAGTTTCTGTGCGTAAGTCCTGAATAATATAATTAGCGATCGCTAAAAAAATACACACTTGACTCTTTTTGTCAAGTTTTATGTTAGGAAAGATATTGTTCATAAAGCATAGCTTTCCAAGGGAGGCTGAGAAATTCAGACACAAAGGTTAAAAAGGAATTTGAAAAACCTGCCTTTGATAACCGGATTGACAATTATAATTAACGCCAAATATTTTAACTTTTAAAATTAAGAGGTACAAACAATGAGTGGTTTTAGGCGAGTAGGTAATATCTTAAGTTAATTATCGAAAAGAAGACACAGTAATACCATCATCAAAAATAGAGCGAGAGTACATCTTACAATAATATAATTAGCGATCGCTCCAAAAATACACACTTGACTCTTTTTGTCAAGTTTTATGTTAGGAAAGATATTGTTCATAAAGCATAGCTTTCCAAGGGAGGCTGAGAAATTCAGACACAAAGGTTAAAAAGGAATTTGAAAAACCTGCCTTTGATAACCGGATTGACAATTATAATTAACGCCAAATATTTTAACTTTTAAAATTAAGAGGTACAAACAATGAGTGGTTTTAGGCGAGTAGGTAATATCTTAAGTTAATTATCGAAAAGAAGACACAGTAATACCATCATCAAAAATAGAGCGAGAGTACATCTTACAATAATATAATTAGCGATCGCTCCAAAAATACACACTTGACTCTTTTTGTCAAGTTTTATGTTAGGAAAGATATTGTTTATAAAGTATAGCTTTCCAAGGGTGGCTGAGAAATTCAGACACAAAGGTTAAAAAGGAACTTGGAAAACCTGCTTTTGATAACCAGATTAACAATTATAATTAACGCCAAATATTTTAACTTTTAAAATTAAGAGGTACAAACAATGAGTGGTTTTAGACGAGTAGGTAATATCTTAGTCAGTAGTGGAACACAAGAGACAGTAATACCATCATCAAAAGTTGAATCTGACCAACCTTTAAAGGTGACAGTATTTTCAATTAGCTCTAGGGAGGGTGGCAATGCTCTTCATAAGGTTGGATTAAGGTTGAAAGGAAATGCACCAAACTTACCACTTCCTTCTCAGGGCTTTAGAAATTTTAGTAACGTTGAGCAACTTGTTTACGATCCGGTAGAAACAGATATAAACTATACTAATGTAGTAGGAATCTATGCCGGTACTGGACTTTATTTGTTAGAAGTTAGCTCAGAAGATGTCAGTAATGATGTGTCCACCACTGCAGTTTCTATTGGTAACGTCTCTAATAAACCATCAGTTGATGGCTTTGTTGGCCGTAGTGACACAGATGATTGGTTTAAGTTTGAAGTATCCAACAACAGTCAAGTTAGAGTTACACTAGACCCTATCATGGACAACGCTAAATTAGAGCTATATGACAGAGGTCTAAATCCCATAGACTCAGCAAAAGCCGAAGCAACAAATAACGGAGTAATCAACCAAAGTCTTTCTGCTGGAGATTACTTGGTTAGAGTAACACCTGCCGACCGTAGTGCAAATATTCCTGATGGAAGAAAAGCCTCTACAGATTATATATTGACTGTCCAACAAGTTAGTGGTAATTCTGGAGCTGGCAACCCCGGAGGTAGCAGCTTTAGCAGTAGTTCTCAAAGTGTAGAGCGCTTCTGGAACTTTACAGCACTACCACATATTTCTACAGGTAATCAGATTGAGATAAATAATTTCACAGGTCAACCTACTCTCTTCCGACCAGAAAGTAACGAATTTGATGTACCAGTCAGCGAAGGCGAGCCAGTCTTTTGCTATGTTAATACAACTACGGAAAGTACCTTTTTATCATTTGAAACTGGAATAGAAAACTCCCTCCCACAATTCATAAATACAGGTGTAGCATTTAATTCCTACAGACCAGTAGGCAAAACAGAGATTAGACCAGCAGATGCACCCGAAACACAATACCCGTTTACCAACCGACCAACTTGGACGCTGAACAAGCAAACCCTTTAAATATTCTATTACTCACCTTTATACTTACGATCAAAATAATAGGTAGGTAGTGCTTGACCAAAAAATCAGGTCAATAGCCTCCCCTTGGCTGCGCCGCGAGCTACCGCTCTACAAGAGGATGAAAAAGCGCTCGTTTTGCTGGCGCATAACTTACGTTAACGCTACGCGACATGAAAAGCGCAGCTTCCCGAAGGGTGGGATGGCGAAGTCCCCTCGCTGTCCGACCATCGACCAAGAGAAAATCGAGTTCAACATTTCAATCCCGATACTTTCCTGCGGAATGCTGCGCAAATAGCCAGAGAGAGGTACTGATAACTGATAGCTGAAATGACAAACTTGCTCTATCTGCAATAAAAATTTCATCCTCCATCTCCGGAAGCTTCAGTAAATGAAACTACTATTGTTCAATAGTCATAAAAGGGAAATTTTCCATCCTCCACCTCCAGGAGCTTCAGCAAATGAAACTAACTATTGTTCAATAGTCATAAAAGGGAAATTTTCCATCCTCCACCTCCAGGAGCTTCAGCAAATGAAACTAACTATTGTTCAATAGTCATAAAAGGGAAATTTTCCATCCTCACCTCCAGGAGCTTCAGCAAATGAAACCACTATTGTTCAATAGTCATAAAAGGGAAAATTTTCCATCCTCACCTCCAGGAGCTTCAGCAAATGAAACTAACTATTGTTCAATAGTCATAAAAGGGAAATTTTCCATCCTCACCTCCAGGAGCTTCAGCAAATGAAACTAACTATTGTTCAATAGTCATAAAAGGGAAAATTTTTCATCCTCACCTCCAGGAGCTTCAGCAAATGAAACTAACTATTGTTCAATAGTCATAAAAGGGAAATTTTCCATCCTCCACCTCCAGGAGCTTCAGCAAATGAAACTAACTATTGTTCAATAGTAATAAAAGGGAAAATTTTCCATCCTCCACCTCCAGGAGCTTCAGCAAATGAAACCACTATTGTTCAATAGTAATAAAAGGGAAATTTCCATCCTCACCTCCAGGAGCTTAAGTAAATGAAACTAACTATTGTTCAATAGTAATAAAAGGGAAATTTCCATCCTCACCTCCAGGAGCTTAAGTAAATGAAAACACTATTGCTCTATCCGCAATAAAAGGAAAAAATTCCATCATCCATTATTTTCATTTTCTGAGAGCTAATAAAAATAATCGTCACGCCAAAGGATTTTCGGTTGCATCCTCACAAAAACTGTGATAGGATAGAAACTATAAGGGGTTACTCGCCTATGCACATGATTTTTTATTCAACGAAAAATAGTATTGTTTTTCAGGGATAGGGGGACCTTCCGCTTTTCTAAAGTCTGAAAAACTGTATATTACTAAGTTAGATAACCAAAATCAAAAATCACCAACTCCAAACAACTACCTATGAGAAGAAACGGCATTGGTATACGCACCGCACAAGCCATGTCAGAAAGAATTGTGGGACAAATTCATGTTTACGATGGCTCCAGTAAAGGTAAATCTCAAGCAGCATTAGGAGTAGTTTTACGTTCCATAGGTTTAGGGATACATTCTGACTCTCCAACTAGAGTATTACTACTGAGATTCCTCAAAGGACCTGACCGCTCTTATGACGAAGATGCTGCCATAGAAGCCTTACAAAAAGGCTTTCCTCATCTAATAGACCAAGTACGCACTGGTAGAAGTGAATATTTTGGCCATGATGAAATTATTACATTTGACCGTCAAGAAGCCCAACGGGGTTGGAATGTCGCCAAAGGAGCGATCGCTTCTGACTTATACTCAGTTGTAGTCTTGGACGAACTAAATCCAGTTCTAGACTTAGGTCTATTACCAGTGGATGAAGTCATCCACACTATAAAGGATAAACCAGAACAGTTAGAAATTATTGCGACAGGTCGTGCAGCTCCTCCAGCATTGTTGGACATTGCCGACTTACATTCAGAAATGAAACCCCATCAACACCCAACTGCTCAAGCTCATGGTATTACAGGGATTGAAATTTATACAGGTGCTGGTAAGGGTAAATCTACCAGTGCTTTGGGTAAAGCATTACAGGCCATAGGTAGGGGTATTAGTCAAGACCAATCTCATCGAGTCCTAATTATACAATGGCTCAAAGGAGGTATTGGTTATACAGAAGATGCAGCGATCGCCGCCTTACGTCAAAGCTATCCAAATTTGGTGGATCATCAACGTTGTGGTGGAGATGCTATTGTGTGGCGAGGACAACAAAAAGAAATAGATTTTGTCGAAGCAGAAAGAGGTTGGGAAATAGCTAGGGCGGCTATAGCTTCTGGTTTATATAAGACTATTATTTTAGATGAACTTAATCCTACTGTAGATTTAGAATTATTAGAAGTAGAACCAATAGTTGAAGCTTTATTACGCAAGCCAAAAGATACGGAGATAATTATTACTGGTCGTTGTCTTAATCCACCAGCATATTTTGATTTGGCTAGCGTTCATTCAGAGGTTTTCTGTCATAAACATTATGCTAATCATGGGGTAGAATTAAAACGTGGAGTTGATTTTTAAGGAATTAGGGAATAGGGAAGTAATAAAATGTTTTTAGCAATTATTTGTATGAAGTAAAGATATCTTATTCGTTATTTGGTTACTCCCTACTCTTTGCCTTCAAGAAGATGTAGCAAAAATGCGTGAATTTGGTATTAGATATATACTGAAACGACAGAAAAATACAATTTCAAAGAGGATTTAAACCTAAACTGATAGCTGAAAACTGTTAGCCCAGAGCTAGTTATAGCGCTACGCAAATATGTTAAGATTTTCCTCTGTTTCCTGTTCCCTATTCCCTTACAACTAAAATTTATTGTCCTAACCAAAATACATCTCCAATAATAAAAAATAAAATCAATTATCGCACTCTTATTCATCAATTCTTTCTCCCTACTCCCTCTTTTCTGGAGATGCCTAAAAGACTTCAATAATTGATAATTGATAATGGATAATTGATAATTACCTCTCCCTAAAAACGGATAGGATTGAATAAAAGGAAAATTTTTTCTTGTTTCCCCTTGAAAGGGGGAGGATTTTTACCTGAATTATTTAATTAATAAAGTAAAAAATCAAAAAACTCCCAGCTTTGAGTAATTGGAAGTACTAGAGAAAATTATTTGCTTCCTATGGCAAGAAAGAGAATTATTTGACCAGAGAAATTTCTTTTTCAGCTTGCTCAGATACAACTTCATTATCTTCAACTAAGTCTAGCTCGCCACCTGGTGCTTCAGGATGCTGTTGAACAAGTGTTTCTTCTGTTGGTACTTCCATAAACTCATTCCCAGCATCAACATCAGCTTCTGCTTTACGAGCAATATAACGACTAGCAGAAAAAGCACCTAATCCCATTAAACCTACTGTACCAGTAGCAATACCAGCAATAGCAAAGTCAGACTTACCGGGAAAATTTTTGCTTAACCAAGAACTTAGTGGAGCTAATGGTGTTTCCGATGTTAAACTTTTACCCTTGTTGCTGAAAATACAAGCTTCTGCGGTACTAGAAAAAAGTACACCACCAGCGATCGCTACAGTAGACAAAACACTGGCCATAATATGATGTTTTTTCATTGTTTTTTAGTAAAGTAGCTTTTGATTAAGGGATCTTAACAGCACTTTCTAAAAGTAGCAACTAAGTAGGAGAGTGAGGGAATGTTCAACAATTAATTATTAATTATTAATTATTAATTATTAATTATTACCTCTTCCTTCTTTAATCTGGAGAAATATCACTGATTTTCGCATCGGGATTGAGACAATTAGATAATAATTCTTCTGTAGTTAATCCAACATTAGCACTTAAACCAACCACACAAAAAGAAAAACGTTTTGGCAGTAAACTTAGACGACAACTTTCTAAAATAGCAGCTTCATTAGACTTATCTTGAACTGATTTATTAATTTTTTCTACACAAGTTCCCAATTCATCAAATCTTCTGACTCGTTGACAATTAAATAAAATATCTTCTGCTGAAAGTTCTTCTGTTGTATTATCATAAATTTTTGTCACGCATCTTGATAAACCTCTAGGTTTGAGAGCTGCACCACAAGCATTAGCTACTTCTGCCTCAGATAAACCTACACTTAGTAAATCTTCAGAGCAAATTTTAAAAGATTTTTTATTTGCTTGAGCTACTGCTACTTGAGGAGTAGCTATTAACAAACCATAACTAAAAACTCCTACTAAATAAATCCAGCGCCAATGACGGAATTTAATAGATCGAGGAAACTTTTTCAGGAATAAATTAGAAAAGTTAATATTAGGAATATTAGGCATAATAAATAAATTAAATTAATGGATTTACTACTAGGTAAGCATTCAGCCGTCAGCTATCAGCCATCAGCTATTACTTTTAATTTTAGATAAAAGCTTTATTAATTCTATTACTATAAAAGTTTGCTCCCTTGCCCTTAAAGTCTATATTAATTTAAACACTATCCTGTATAAGAGAGTCTTATTGCTGTTAACGCAGTTCCTCCGTAGGAGGCTAGCTGACAAGCTAATAGCTGTTTGCGCAGCATTCCGTAGGAAATGCTTACACTGCTAAAGAAAAGCTAATTGACAAAACAACGCTTAAGTAGTATATAATATAAGATTGTGGTTAAATTTGATGTTAATGAGGAAATTATATGTCTAGATATAGAGGCCCACGCTTAAGAATAGCGCGTCGTCTCGGTGACTTACCAGGACTAACTCGTAAAAGTCCCAGACGTGCTTATCCCCCCGGTCAACATGGTCAAAATCGGAGGAAGCGCTCAGAGTACGCAATTCGACTAGAAGAGAAGCAAAAATTACTTTATAATTATGGTCTTCGCGAACGACAACTCCTACGTTATGTAAAAAAAGCTCGTCGTGCAGCAGGTTCCACTGGACAGGTATTATTGCAACTACTAGAAATGCGTTTAGATAATACTGTATTTCGTTTAGGAATGGCACCAACTATTCCCTCAGCACGACAGCTAGTTAATCATGGTCATGTAACAGTAAATGGTAAGGTTGTGAGTATTGCTAGTTATCAGTGTAAACCAGGAGAGGAAATTGGTGTTAGGTCAAAAGAGGCATCTCAGGAATTGGTAAAAACTAATCTTCAATATCCTGGTTTAGCGAATATTCCTAGCCATTTAGAATTTGATAAAAATAAACTTGTTGGTAAGGTTAATAGTATTGTGGAACGGGAGTGGGTGGCACTTCAAATTAACGAACTATTAGTAGTGGAATATTATTCCAGACAAGCATAGAGATTTTTGTTTTTTATCTGAATTTTTAATTCATTAGTTTTTAGTTTTGTGGAATGGGTTTTGTGGAATGGGCCTCTGGCCCGTTCTTTCCTCATTCTTCCCTGATATTTGCCAAACAATTTTAAGCACCCCCGTTGTTAACGAAGTCAGAAGTTAGAAGTCAGAAGTTAACCCACCCCTAACCCCTCCCAGGAGGGGAAGTAGGGGATTTGAGCAACTCTCCAAAAATATTGTGCCTTAAAAGGCGGGGTTTTAGACCCATGTTCTTTTGATAACTGATAGCTGATAACTGAATATAGCGCTACGCATTAAAGTGTTTAACATTTCTAAATCCTGAAACCCTTTAACAGTTTACTATTGCCTATTGCCTATTCCCTATTCCCTAGCGCGTAGCGCCATAACTGATTTCACCCACCAATTTGTGACATAGTTCGACCATAACTTCCAGTAGTGCCAGACTCTCTTTGCTTAAAATTAATTTCTGGTTTAATACCCAACAAACATTCTACCTGCTGCCGTAACTCCTCAACAGAAACCCCACTACGCAGCGCACTTTTTAAATCTATTTGACCCATTTCATTCAAAAGGCAAGGTCTTAACCATCCATCCGCTGAGAGACGCATTCTATTACAGCGATCGCAAAAACATTCTGACATTTGACTAATAAATCCCAGTGTCCCTTTTGCTCCAGGAATCTGAAAGACATCGGCAGGCCCATTTCCTCTAACAGAAGATTCTGTCAAACCCCATCGTTTCCTAATTTTTTGCCGTAATTCTTCCGAAGATATCCAACCTCGGTCGTCAAATAATTTATCATTACCAATAGGCATAAATTCAATAAATCTAACGTGCCAATTACGGTCAATAGTTAAAGCTGCTAAGTCTAAAACTTCATGGTCGTTAACCCCAGGAATTACCACTACATTTATTTTTAAAGGGTCAAAACCTAAATCATAAGCAGCTTGAATACCATTCCAAACCAGTTGCCAACGACTACGACCTCGATTACCAATAATTATATTAAAAGTATCTGAGTCTAGAGAATCCAAACTAATATTAACTCTTCTCAAGCCAGCTTTATATAAATCTTTTGCCATACCCGCCAACAAAAATCCATTGGTGGTCATTGATAGGTCTTGAGTCTCTGGGAAAGAGGCGATCGCTTCTACTAAATCTATCACACCAGGACGTAATAAAGGTTCGCCTCCTGTTAACCGAAACCTAGTAAAACCTACAGGAATAAAAACTTCTTTTAGTAGGGTTAGTAATTCATTATGAGTTAGTAAGTTTTGTTGTAATACATAGTTAATTTCTGCACCTTCTGGCATACAATATTGACATCTAAAATTGCAACGATCTATCAGACTAATTCTTAAATAATCAACTTTATTCATATTAAAAATATTCTATTTCAACAATTAATAATTAATAATTAGGGCTTGCTGATTAAACCTAAAAGCATTGACATATAAAGACTTTAGCCTTTTTAGGGTCGAAAAAAGTGCTTGATTTTCAGTCTAAAACGCTCAAAAAGTTAGTATTTTAGGCACATAGTTGAGTAGAAAAATCATTCTTACAATTCTTACTCCTACCTCCTCGCTCATTCCTATTTCTCCTGTCTCCTGTCTCCTGTCTCCTGTCTCCTTCCCCTACTAAAAGACTTTTTCAGCAAACCCTAATTAATAATTACCTCTCCTTGAAAAGAAGAGGATTGACTCAAAGGAAATTTTTTTTCTTTTTCCCCTTAAAAGGGGAGGCTTTAAACCACAATTTATCGGTAATACAATTTTATATTATACTGAATAGCTAAATATAGCGCTGTGCGCAGGCAACAGGCAACAGGCAACAGGCAACAGGGGGAATAAATTGCTGTTTGCGCAAGCATTCCGTAGGAATCATATAAGACTTTTAGCTATTTGGCCCATCCTGCAATTTGTAAATATACCAGCGCTCATTGCTATATTTACCAGTTATGGCATTTTTTTGACCAAAAAATTAAGAAAGTATAATTTTGACCAAAATTTTCAGTAGCTTGCATAGATAAATATACCTTTTTAGCGATTTCAGAAAACCCTAATTAGCCATGAATTTCGTATTATTGATCAATTTATGAATATCTTTACTTGATATTAAATAGCAGATTTTTCAATTTGATAATTCACCAATAAAAAATATTAAATTATCAAATTAATCTAATTTAAAATATAGCAAAAAACGAGTTACTTAGGGCGTATAATGATGATGAAGTTTAGGCAGATAAATGTTTTTCCTACTGTTCCCTGTTCCCTGTTCCCTGTTCCCTCCCATAACACAGAAGCGCATAAATAAAGACAACAACTCCTAACATTTCAAGTAATTCTTCAATTGTTACCAATATTTCATAAAAAAAGTTATTAGTATCATATAAATAAGCGTAATATCCACCAACCATTTCCATACCAATTCCACCTCCAACATAAAATATTCCAGCGAGAAAAAATAGATATTTTATTTTTCTAGGCAGAGATTGAAGAAACTTTAGATAAATAAATAGAACAGTCATAACTAATATTAATCCTGGAATTACCCAAGTGTAATAAAAAATTCCCGTCGCATTCAGCATATCTCGCAAAGGATGAATTAGTTGTTCGTGTAAGCTAATTGTTTCATCAAGTCCTAGATAGAAAAATATTACAGATAAACCTATCCACTTCCAAAGATATTTATCATTTTGTTGCCATTTTTTATGAGAAATTATCCCCAGAATGATACAGCAAAAAAATAAAGAAAAAGATGAAAATAATGAAGGAATAGTATATTCTCCATCTACATTAAATTTATCAATCAATTCGGTAGAATTAGAGAAACCATAATATTGAAAAAACTGCCCGGTAATACTGGCAATAGTCAAGCCAATAACAATAAATATCAGAAATATAATGGTTTTTTTTGGAGATAAATAAATCATATAGTAATTCCCATACTGGTGAGGTACAAAATTCGTTGATTTTAGGGAGTAGGGAGTAGGGAGTAGGGAGTAGGGAGTAGGGAGTAGTAATTCGGGAAACAGAGGATAGAAAATAAGAAAAATAACTGTATCTCACTAATTTGAGAAACGCTATATTAAGGAAGAAGGTATTAGGTTTTAGGTATGGAATTATATCATATCTGATTGAATACCGAAGGATAATACAGTTTCATAATCATAAATATTGGCTACAAATATATATATAATTTTTATGATAATTGCTCTGTTGTTGTCAAAAATTATCAATCTAATTGAGCGTTCTAATATTAGCCAGTTAGTATTAATTAGGGCTTGCTGATTAAATATCAAAGCATTGAAATATAAAGAATTTAGCCTTTTTGGTGTCTTTAAAAAGTGCCTAGTTTTCAGCTATTAATGCTCAAAAAGTTAGTATTTTAGGCACATAGTTGGGCAGAAAAATTATTCTTACAATTCTTACTCCTACCTCCTCTAAGCACCCATTTCTCCTGTCTCCTGTCTCCTGTCTCCTACCCTCACCCATAAGACTTTTTCAGCAAACCCTAATTAGGGTTTGCTGAATAAATTGGTTGGTGGGGTAGGACACGGGGACGCGGAGACGCGGGGACGCGGAGATGGGGGCACAGGCAAGGGTTTCGGCCATTTTATGTGAAGAAATTTTCGTGAATTTCAGC
>NZ_JAAHHG010000290.1 GCF_010692555.1 Okeania sp. SIO3B5
TAATCGCGCTCAAAATCGGCAAATTTTGGCAAATTTCACTGTTCCACAATGCCCATTACTCCCGTTCTCCCGCTCATCTTTAATCTACAATACTTTGAAACAGCCCTGCTCCCAGGAGGGGAAGACAACCCACCCCTAGCCCCTCCCAGGAGGGGAGGGGAAGACAGGAGAAAAGGGAATGAACGAGGAGGTAGGATCTAAGTTTTGTCCCTTGATTTTTCTGCCCAACTATGCGCCTAAAATACGCTCCTTTTTGAGCGTTAAGAGCTGAAAATCAGGCATTTTTAAAAGCTCCAAAAAGGCTAATATCATGTCCGGTTGAATACTTACACTTTGGAGGAGGTAAGGCAGCGGGAGCTGGAGGCAGGAGGCAGAAGCGGTGCGACCCCGCGTCGGCGTCAGACGCAAGGGAATGCGCACCAAGAGAGGAAAGAAAAGGTTAGAAGGGAAAAGGTTTTTTATCACGCTATTATCCGGACATGATATAAAACCTTTATCTGTAAATACTTTTAGATTTAATCAGCAAGCCCTAATTAGCCATAATTAATGAAGGCAGAGGGCAGAAGAAACAATTGGATGGAGTTTTTGACCCCAGCCAATTATAGGCACTACTAGACGGTGGGGTTTTATACCCTTGTTCCTTGAAGGTGACAAGCAAAGAGTGGGAGGAACAATTCCCTTCTGTCTCCTGCCCTCTGCCTTTCCTGATAAATCAGTTATCTTTAGTCATCTTTAAGATGACTTCTGCTATGAGCAAATAAATTTATTTCTTGGCGGTAAACTTTTAAGATGAAGCAAAAATGTTAACCTTTTAGTTGATTTCACAGCTTTTAATTATTGTCTGTCTCCTGCTATACCAAAGACTACTAGGTTAGCTTGCTCAGAATAGAATACGGTTTTTTAGTCTTTCAAGATGAAGCAAAAATGCTAACCTTTTAGTTGATTTCACAGCTTTTAATTATTGTCTGTTTCCTACGATACCAGTTGATTTGATTGAACTCAGATCGTTGACTCTTGAGACTATTTGGTTTTCTATCATCACAGACATTGTTAGATTATGTCAATAGTTGCCCTAATTTCTGGAGACAAAAGACTACATATAACTATATATGACTATATTTGTGTTGAATGTTTATGATACCAACTTCAGTTAATTTATTGTCATCAAAAGGCCATTAATTGAAGATCAAAAACTTTGGCTGAAACTGTTAACACATAATTTTTTTTTGAGAAATTTAGCACAAATGCCATGATCGATCGCCAAGATATCAACCAGACCTCAATTACTCAAGGACTTACAGAAAACGAAGTTATTACTCGTCGTAATGCTGGTCTAGGAAATCAGGTCAAATTAGATACAAGTCGCTCCTATAGCCAAATACTAAAGGAAAACTTATTTACTTTTATCAATGCTGTTTTCTTAACTATTAGCCTTGTTTTACTCTCCATTTCTCGTTATGGGGATGCTTTCCTTGTGATTGTGGTTATTTTAGGTGGTGTTGTAGTTAGTGTTTGCCAAGAAATATGGGCTAAACAAAAACTAGATCAAATTGCTCTATTAACAAGACCATTAGCTACCGTTATTCGAGAAAGTAAACAACAAAACATTGATCCCAGTGAAATCGTAGTCGGAGATATATTAGTTGCCCAGGCTGGAGATCAAATAGTAGTTGATGGCCAAATCGTAGGAGAAGGCCGAATTGAAGTGGACGAATCACTACTAACTGGAGAATCAGATCTAATTCCGAAGCAAGTGGGACTACCAGTTTATTCTGGTAGTTTTTGTGTTAGTGGTACTGCTTGTTATGTAGCTCAAAAAGTAGGAACTGAAAGTTTTGCCTATCAATTAACAGTTAGTGCCAGAGCATTCCGTCAAATTTACACCCCCCTACAACAAGAAATTAACTTGGTAATTAGAGTATTTTTACTCTTGTCATGCTTTTTGTGGATACTTGTTGCCATTAACTGGTTTATAAGGATTTATACATTTGCTGACAGCGTACAATATGCTGCAGTAATTGCTGGCCTTGTACCAAGTGGGCTTTATTTGGCTATAACTCTTGCTTATGCCCTCGGTGCAGTCAAAATGGTAGGGCAGGAAGTTCTGATTCAGCAAGCTAATGCTGTGGAATCATTGAGTAATGTAGATGTTTTATGCTTGGACAAAACTGGCACATTAACAGCTAACCGAATTCGTTTACAGACTGTCTATCCCATAGGAATTAATGAAGTTAAGTTACGAAGTTTGTTGGGTGATTATGCGGCTAGCACTACTGCGAAAAATCAAACAATTGAAGCTGTAGAAGAAGTTTGCTCTGGACATCGACTGGAGCTAATTGCAGAAATTCCTTTTACTTCAGCTCGTAAATGGAGCGGTATGAGTTTTGAAGGTCAAAAGGAAAGTTCAGATTCTGGAACATACATTCTTGGCGCCCCAGAAGTATTAGCGACAGTTACACCTCTAAGTACAGAAGTTACTCAGCAAATTCAAGAATTAGCTCAACAGGGTCTTCGAGTCCTTTTATTTACTCATAGCCCAAATATTAATAGCTTGAATAATGATTTGGAACAGCCACAACTACCTACTGAATTAACTCCTCTGGGAATTATTAGCTTTAAAGATGAACTAAGGCCAGAAGCTCGTGAAACGATACATGGTTTTTCTGAAGCTGGAATAGAGGTAAAAGTAATTTCAGGAGATAATCCTCAGACTGTGGCTACTTTGGCCTTACAAGCCGGACTTGGCTCGGATATTCAAGTTATTTCTGGGGCGGAGTTGGCCGAATTAGATGAAGCTCAGTTTATTCAAGCTGCTGAAGCAAATACAATTTTTGGCCGTGTTACTCCAGAGCAGAAAGCTAAACTAATTCGCAGCTTTAAGGAGCAAGGTCATTATGTAGCGATGATTGGAGATGGGGTTAATGATGTTTTGTCATTGAAAGAGGCAAATTTGGCGATCGCTATGGAGGGTGGTAGTAAGGCCACTCGTAGTGTGGCGGATATTGTTTTGCTGAAAAATTCTTTTGGGTCTTTGCCTCATACTTTTCTGGAAGGACAACGCATTCGTAATGGTATACAGGATGTACTGAAACTGTTTATGATTAGGGTGTTTTGTGTCAGCTTATTGATTTTTGCTACAGGATTTGTTGGTGGGACTTTCCCACTATTGAATAAGCATAGTGCAGTTGTTACTCTTATATCAGTGGGTTTTCCTAGTTTTTGTATTCCTCTGTGGGCAAAGTCAGGAATGTTGCCTCGTCGTAGTTTGGTGCGATCGCTACTTCACTTTACTTTACCTGCTACTTTGAGTCTTACTCTTGTCGCTTTGGGTGTTTATTTGGGTTATTTAGTTGTGACAGTGTTGGCTTCTCTTGAGGAAAATAGTCTGATGGATAATAGTGTGGTTATTACTAATCAGCTTCTTTCTGTTCCTCGTAGTGCCTTAGTAACTATTATGGTTTTGTGTGGTCTACTCTTAGTGCCTTTTCTGAAGCCCCCAAGTAGGGTTTGGGTTGGTGGAGAACCTTTGAGTAGAGACTGGCGTTATTCCCTAGTTGCCTTGGCCTTGTTAGGAATCTATGTGATAATTTTAGCTGTTCCGCCTCTACGTCAATTTTTTGAATTATCTTTACTAAGTGCCCATGATTATGTTGTGATTAGTTGGGTAGCTTTAGTGTGGTGTTTATTATTACGTTATGTCTGGCGAGCCAAACTTCTAGACAAATTTTTAGGTGTGGACCTTAGTTAAAAAAGCGGTCAGCAGTCAGCTATCAGCTATCAGCTATTAATTTATTGTCTTTAGAGCAGGAATTAGCATTGAGAGATTTAGAGAGAATTCAAAGTATTGAAAAAAAACTAACCTTAACAACTGATAACTGATAACTGAATAACTGAAATGACTTGGTATAATAAAAGTCATACATAAAGATAGTCTTATGTAGTCAAGTGATGTCAAATATCTTCGTTGATTTATGCAAGCATAGCTACTAAATATTTGACAAAATTTAATAACTCAAAGGCCATAAGTTTAATAGTATAATGAAATTGACTATTAATTCCAGACTAAATCAAAATAAAAATTCCGAAATTCTCGAATCCTAATATAATTTTAACCCCTTGATTTATGAAATTAGTTGAGAGACATATTATTCAAAAAAATCATCGGTTTTATGATGAAATTGACAGACTATGTTTCTTGTCGAAAAATCTTTATAACTATGCTAACTATTTAGTTCGTCAATCTTTCATCTTTGAAAATAATTATCGTCACTATTACGACCTGCAAAAAACACTCTCTACTCAATCAGATTATCAAGCAATACCAGCTAAAGTATCTCAACAAATCTTGATGATACTAGATAGAAATTGGAAAAGTTTTTTAGCAGCGAACGAAGTTTATAAACAGAACCCATCGAAGTTTAATGCTCGTCCTCGTCTTCCGAGATATAAAAATAAAATAACAGGAAGAAATCTTGTAGTTTATACCACACAAGCTATCAGTAAGAAGCAATTCAAACAAGGAATTATTAATCCCAGTAAAACCGGGATTTATCTAAAAACATTAGTACCTACTTCACAAATTAAACAAGTTCGTCTCGTCCCCAGACTGAACCATTATGTAATAGAGGTGATTTATGAGAAATGCGAAAAACAATACGAGCTAGAGAAAAATAGTTGTGCAAGTGTTGATATAGGATTAAACAATCTAGCTACATTAACTTTTAATCAAGCCGGAATAAAACCGCTATTGATCAATGGCAGACCGTTAAAATCTATCAATCAATACTATAACAAAGTGAAGAGTTTCTTACAATCTAAACTCAAAGAAAATCAATGGAGTAAGAGGCTGAAAAAGCTTTGCAATAAAAGAGAATTTAAAATCAACAATTACCTTCATAAAGCATCCCGTTTAATTATTAATACTCTAATTGATCGGGAAATAGGAACATTGATAATCGGTCACAATGAAGAGTGGAAACAGAAGATAAATTTAGGGAAAAGAAATAATCAAAACTTTGTATCTGTTCCCTATAACAAGTTAATAGAAATGTTATCTTATAAAGCCAAGATGGTAGGGATAGATGTAATTATTACAGAAGAATCTTATACCTCCACATCAAGCTTTATAGATAATGATTTGATTCCTGTTTACAACAAAAGTGAGAAAAATCAAGTCACCTTTTCAGGAAAAAGAGTAAAGAGAGGTTTGTATCGTACCGCAAGCAAAAGATTAATTAATGCCGATGTGAATGGTTCTTTAAATATTATGAGAAAAGCAGTCCCAAATGTTTTTGACTATGGGATAGAGGGTGTTGTAGTTCACCCAGTCAGGGTAACTCCTGCAAAATAAGGATTAGTCAGCCTTTGACTATATTTTTATGAACTATAATCCCTCTAGGATATCCAAAAAAATCTCCTATTTCTTCTATCCTTTGCTTGCCTTTGCTTAGGCTTTTCATATTTATCCCGATCTCTAATTCCTGATTTCTAACTCCTGAATTATACCCATCTGTAAAATACTTTTTCAGCAAATCTTGTTGATTTTTGCCTAATTTCTGATTCACTAAACAGAGAATTTACACCTTATGCTAAATACAAAAACAATCCTTTCAATTCTATTAGTATTTATTCCAATTTCAATTGCAGGTCATTTCCTAGAATGGGGTTCATCGGCTATCTTTATTACATCTGCTATAGCAATTATTCCTTTAGCAGGTTGGATGGGTACAGCTACAGAAGAAATTGCTGTTGTTCTTGGTCCTAACTTAGGTGGATTCTTGAATGCTACATTTGGAAATGCTACAGAATTAATTATTGGTATTGTTGCTCTAAATGCGGGGTTAGTAAGTGTAGTAAAAGCAAGTATTACTGGCTCTATAATTGGTAACTTATTGTTAGTAATGGGTTTATCAATGTTTTTAGGTGGGCTACGTTTCAAAGAACAAAAATTTCAGTCTGTAGTAGCTCGTTTAAATGCTTCAGCAATGAACTTAGCTGTAATTGCAATTTTAGTTCCAACAGCCGTAAATGCTACTTCTGATGGTATTAGTCAAAATACTATGCAAAATTTGTCGGGTGCAGTAGCAGTAGTTTTAATTGCTGTTTATATACTCACCTTATTATTTTCCATGAAGACCCACTCTTATTTATATGAAGTTGGTGTGGCAGGTAATGAATCAGAAGATTCAGCTTCTAATACTGATACTGAATCAGAAGAACATTCTGAACATAAACCTAATTTATTACTGTGGATTTCTGTACTATTAGTAGCAACTTTAGCAGTAGCATTTGAATCAGAATTATTGGTTGATTCTCTCGAAGAAGCTACAGAAACTTTGGGATTAACTACTTTATTTACTGGTGTAATTGTAGTTCCAATTATTGGTAATGCTGCCGAACACGCTACGGCAGTTACTGTTGCTATGAAAAATAAAATGGATTTGTCTGTTTCAGTGGCAGTAGGTTCTAGTTTACAGATTGCTTTATTTGTAGCACCAGTGTTAATTTTGGCGGGTTTATTACTCGGTCAACCAATGGATTTGAATTTTAATCCTTTTGAATTAGTAGCAGTAGTAGTAGCAGTATTAATTGCTAATTCTGTAAGTTCTGATGGTCGTTCTGATTGGTTAGAAGGAGCTTTATTATTAGCAGCTTACGCCGTTTTGGGATTAGCTTTCTATTACCATCCTGTCATTGAAGGATTAAGTTAACGAAGTCAGAAGTTAGTAGGGGAGATGGGGGGATGGGGAGATGGGGAGATAGGGAGATAGGGGGATGGGGAGATGGGGAGATAGGGGGATGGGGAGATGGGGGAATCGACACACCTAGAAACAAAAATCTATTGCACAGTTTTAGCTGAAACGCTCTACTACTAGACCTCTTATTTACTTTTCTTCCCTTTTAACTTTTGACTTTTGATTTCTTCCCTTTTAACTTTTAACTTTTGACTTTTGACTTTTGACTTCTAATTTCTTCCCTTCTAACTTTTAACTTTTGACTTCTGATTTCTTCCCTTTTAACTTTTAACTTTTGACTTTTGACTTTTGACTTCTAACTTCTAACTCCGTCGTTTATAAGTAACTTAATTTCTATGCTAGCCAAAAGAATTTTACCTTGTCTTGATGTTAATGCAGGTCGAGTCGTTAAAGGTGTCAACTTTGTTGATCTTCAAGATGCTGGAGACCCTGTAGAACTGGCCCAAGTATACAATGATGCTGGTGCTGATGAATTGGTCTTTCTTGATATTACTGCTACTCACGAAGACCGAGGTACCATAATAGATGTGGTCTATAGGACCGCAGAGCAGGTTTTTATACCTCTAACAGTTGGTGGTGGTATCCAATCCTTAGAAAATATTAAAGATTTGTTAAGAGCAGGTGCAGATAAAGTCAGTATAAATTCGGCAGCGGTGCGTAATCCTGACTTGATTGATCGGGCAAGTGACCGTTTCGGGGATCAATGTATCGTGGTAGCTATTGATGCCCGTCGTCGTCTAGACTCAGACACATTAGGATGGGACGTTTATGTGCGGGGTGGACGAGAAAATACTGGCAAAGATGCAATATCTTGGGCATTGGAAGTGGAGAAAAGAGGTGCAGGAGAGATTCTTGTTACAAGTATGGATGCTGATGGAACCCAAGCTGGTTATGATTTAGCGCTCACTAGAGCTATAGCAGAAAATGTTCAAATTCCAGTGGTTGCTTCTGGTGGTGCGGGTAACTGTCAGCACATTTTTGAGGCTTTAACTGAGGGTAGGGCAGAAGCGGCTTTACTTGCTTCTTTACTTCATTATGGTCAACTAAGTGTGTCGGAAATTAAGGATTATTTGGCTAATCATCAAGTTCCTGTGAGACATGGTTAAGGCTAATTAACGTTATAGCGCTACGTCTTTTGGTTAGGACAATAAGTTGAGATTTTGACTACTCCCCGCAGCTATTGCCGAGGGGATTCTAAGCAGATACTACGCAACAGGATAAATCCGTGTTGCTCCGTCTATTCTTAGCTGACCAAAGACAAACTCTCTGGGGACAAGTCAAAGTGCCCCTACACAGTCGGCTTAAGTTTAACCTTAGCTTTCTGCTTACTTTTGTGATTATATTTGCAGCCCCATTACAATCTGCATTAATTAACCAATTATTACTACTTTTATACAAACCACGCTTTATTCTTTTTCCTGACGGTTTCCAATCATTGGGTTTCTCACCATAAATAGGCAGATCGTCACCATCTAAAAATGAAGCTATACTTGTATAACTCTCTTGGTGTTTCTATAAATATTATTCCATATTCAGAGCATAACTGAGCTATTCTTTCTTTCAGTCTAGCTGTAGGAATTGGCACAAATTCTGAATTATTTTTTTTTCCTAATTCTATTTGATTTTTCTGACCTTTATTCCAACCAAAAACAATTGTACCAATAGAATTTTTTAAACAATGATTAATTACTATTCTGGCTGCTTTATTAATTCCGTCACGAATTTGGTTGCGAGGAACGAAGCAATCACGTTTTTCTGTAGTGGCAGCTAGTTTATTTGACCAAAATCCAGTCGGTTGATTTTCTTTAATAGTTGATACTTGTTTGTTGTACCAACGATTCATTGATTTTATCTGTTTCCCATCTACAACCCGTGCTTGTACCTACATTAGATACACAGGTCAACCAATTATTTACACCATGGTCTATTCCTAATACATTATCTTGATTTAATTGAGGTTTAACTACTTCTTCTTTTTCATAGACAAATTCTTGGGTAAAGCATCTATTTCTCGGTAATATTCTCAGTTCTTTAAGAGATAAAAATTCAAGATTACTTGGCATAGGAATATAAAAGCAATCTAGACCAAACCAGCGCTTACAGGTATTACAAGCGTGGTACTCTAATTTGATTATCTTTAAGTTTTAATGCTTGTTTGGGATAGCTAACTGTAGCCATTCCCCCTTTTTTTCTATAGTTAGGAATCCTTGGTCTGTGTTCGATTGTACCTTCATTATAGGCTTTTATTAGACCATAATAAGAGCGAAATGATTCAGCTACAGTTCTCAATATTTGTTGTGCTGCTTGAGAATATAAAACTTTATAGTGATTGTTCTTTTTGTATACCAATTCTTGCGTCATACTTGCCAATGCCTTTTTGAGACTTAAAATATAGTTGCCTGGCATAATATATTCCCATGTTAGTTAGCTTGTGAGACTGTTCGCACAAGAATTTTAAGATAGCAATTAATTCGGGATTTTTACCTACTAAAACTTGCTGACAAGAGTACATTTGAAACAGGCGGACCGAAAACTTATTGTTAATCATAGTAACAGAGGACTACTTTAGTTGTCTAGTCTAAATAACTCCCTTGTTTTAATCCCCACGGTTCAAATACGGGACCTTCAACGTGGCTTTTCGGTCAAATAAAATACATCGGATTAAAATCCGACTCCTCGCCTTTCATCCATCGCTTAAAAGACGATGGCTTTCATGCTCCCGTGTTATTTAGGTAAGGGAACAGGGAACAGGGAACAGGGAACAGAGGAATGTCCTAACCTATTTGCGTAGCGCTATACTTTTATCCCATATTCTGCACGTCAACTTGTAACATTAAAAGTAGTATATAAATCTGTAGCTTGGTAGGTATTTATACTATGCAAATCATCTCAATTACTTTTTTCGTTGATCAAATTCCGAGTAAAAAATTAAGCATAAATACTTGCTCTTATGATTACTCAATCACGGCAGCTATAATTTTCTTCTAAATTCTGTCTCCTGTCTCCCCCTCCCCTCCTGGGAGGGGCTAGGGGTGGGTTGGGAGGGGGAGGGGCGAGGGGTGGGTTGTCTACTGACTCCTGACCCTATACTACATCTTGTGGTGCGGAATGTGGGTTTTATATTTTTTTAGTAAAAAAATTAGGGTGTTTTTTTAAGAAATGTTGTTAGAATAGAGGAACTGTTACAAAACGTAACTTATGTTATTCACTATTCTAATACTTGATGTGGCCTTAGTGGCTTGGTCCTTGCATCTCATGCAGGAATCATTCAATCATCGAGAATTTTCCCTAATGCTAGCTGGTATTTTAGTTGCTACATCTGCTGCTGCAATGATGGTAGTTTATTTTCTGATGGGTACTTGTATGAGTGACCTAGCTCAAATGTCTCAACACTCCTATGCATATTTTTAAGGTGGTCTTGAAGGTTTAATGAAGTCAGAAGTCAGAAGTTGTTTTTGTAACGGGGATTTGAGCAAGTCTCTACACCTACATTCCGCAAGACAAAACGTAGCATAAAAATACAAGTCAAAAGTCAAAAGTTAAAAGTTAAAAGTTAAAAGTCAGAAGTCAAAAGTCAGAAGAAAGTTATATTGGTCAATAAGAGTCAATAATTCAGTAAGTATTTATTGCTTAATATTTAACTGAGAATTTGACTTTTGAGAAGTAATTTATACAGTATAAATATTTACCAATAATAGAAATTGTATACTACTTTTAATGTTACGCTCTTGACGTGCGGAATGTGGGATTAAATATCAAAGCATTGACTTATATTGGTTTTAGCATTTTTTGATCTAAAAAAGTACCAGCTTTTCAGCTTTTTGAACTGAAAAGCTAGTATTTTGGGACGATTATGGCAGAAAAATAACTCTGACAATTTTTCCGACTACCTCCTCTATAATTCCCATTTATTCTGTCTCCTGTCTCCTGTGTCCTGTCTCCTACCCCTACTAAAAGACTTTTGAGCGCAAACCCTAACTCCTACTTGGAAGTCCATTAATTTAGCGAATGTTCATCTTGTAATTTTTTCATCTCTTCCCTAACTTCAATTGCTATTTCTAGAGCTTCGTTAAGTAATTTTCCATGTTCGCTAGCTTTATCATTAATTTGCAAAGCTGTCAAAGTATTAAAATTAAAGGTAAATAAGTCTGTATTATTATTAATAAATTTATTATTTTCCCGGATAATTCGCTCAGTTTTCAATGCCCTAATTAAATCTTCTCTAATTAGTTTGAGAGCCTCCATAATTTTGGTGCGATTACTTAATTTAACTTGGGGGTTCCCAGCAGCTTCAATTCTGTCATTAATAGCGATCGCTTGAATAATCGAATTATATTTATCTATATCCTCAAATAATTTAATCAGACGTTGATTTTTACGAGTCATAAATATTTTATAGATATCTTCTAAAAATAATCCTATTGCCATAACTAAATAAATAACTATTAATAATAAATGGTGTTTATTTAAGATTTGTACTACCATCCAGTAACTAACTAATAACAGCAAAGCTATTAGTAAACTTTTCAAACCTTCTAATAAATATTTAGTTTTGGTGGGCGGTCGCAATATTTTACCTAAACTTACTCCACTTAGATGTTTAAGTTCACCCTTTGTAATTTCTAATCCTTCTAAATCTAACCGCATAATTGTTTGAAATTTTTAGATTTAATCAGCAAGCCCTAATTATTAATTATTAATTGTTAATTATTAATTGTTGAACATACCCATAAATTTGATTGTGATAGATTCTGTTGTTAATTGGCAATCAAATAATCAAATAATATATAGCAATATGATTTTAGTTGTGAGATATTAGAGACTTTTGTTTTAGGTATGGAGGGAATAGGTATGGAGGGAAGAAACGAATACATAAGAATAAGATAACTGCTATATTCTATGCTTTAAAGAAACACCTCAATTCTCACATCTGATTCCTGATTGCTATAGTTATCTTTTTCTTTTGGGTTTAATACCCCACCGTCTAAACGGTGTTTACAATTGGTTGGGTTTTGAACCCCCACCCACTTCTTCCTTCTTCCTTCTTCCTTCTTTCTTCCCTCCTGACTCCTGACTTTTAAGTAATTAAGATTAATATCATACACTAATTCACCAAAGCCGATTTTTGTAGTGTAAATTTCACTTTTGGTTGACCAACATTATAAGTTAAAGCATAACTATTAGCCAATATCCAAAACCATAAACTAGGATAACGAGGTTCTAACCAAGGTTGAATCCAGCGGGCAAAACTAGGCAACCATCCTAATAGGAAATTCATTAAACTAAACAAAGTGAAATTGATATAACTTATTGTCCAGAGTAATACTTCCTGAAAGTTGATAAAATCTAAAATCCACAATAAAAGATAAGGATTTTTTCTAGCTGCTTTTAGAGCTAATCTAGTAAAAGTAAACCAATTAGCTCTATCCTTAATAAAAGTATCTGCTACTTCTGGTGGTTCCTCTGCTAATAATCCAAAAAATGTATTCAATATAGAATTAATTCTTTGGGGTGGTAAAAACTTTCCAGTTGGGACCATCATTCCTTTAGAAAATAACCAAGTAACAGCAATATTACTTTGATAAGCACGAATTTGATTTAAGTGATTAGCACTGAGTAAATCATATTTTAAAGCAGTATCTAGAAGATCGGTTAAACGAGGTAAATTTCTGACTAAAGAACCAAAACCAGTAAACACTAAAGGAGACTGGAGAGAAGCAGCATCACCAATACAAATTAAACGGTCAAAAGCCACCTGGCGATCGCTACCTTTGATACTAAAATGCCCAGGAATATAACCAAAAGTTGGCTTTTTCCAAACTAATTTATCCATGTCACACCGTCGATATTCTGGCAAGATTA
>NZ_JAAHHG010000291.1 GCF_010692555.1 Okeania sp. SIO3B5
GTGTTGGTTCTGGTGTTGGTTCTGGTGTTGGTTCTGGTGTTGGTTCTGGTGTTGGTTCTGGTGTTGGTTCTGGTGTTGGTTCTGGTGTTGGTTCTGGTGTTGGTTCTGGTGTTGGTTCTGGTGTTGGCTCTGGTGTTGGCTCTGGTGTTGGTACTGGCTGTAATGGTTGAAAGTTACCAAAATCATCAATAAAACCTCGTATAGGAAAGCCATTTATTATCATTGTAGTTATTTGAGCACCGAAATTTGACGATCCCATTATTTTTCTCCTTATAAATAGAAATTATCTTTAAATTAGTTTGCGGTCTTTATTGACAAATTATTTTTTTTATAGTAATAAAATCATTTATTTTTCATTCTTCCTCAATTTGGCCAAAAATTACCATAAGTATTCATTTTCATTAATTGATAATGGATAATGGATAATGGATAATTACCTCTGGTTAAAACCGTTACGGAATTGAATATAAGGAAATATTATTTCTTCTCCTGGTCGATTGGATATGGCTCCGAGACCTCGCCATCTCACCCTTCGGGAAGCTCCGCTAACGGTCGCTTTTTTCCCCTCGAAAGGGGGAGGCTAAGGGTGCTGAATTATTTAATTAATAATTATTAATTATTAATTAAATTGTCCAACTAATGTCCAACTAAGTAGGGCTTGCTGATTAAATATCAAAGTCTTGACAGGTAAAGGTTTTACCCTTTTCAGGTACTAAGGGAGTACCAGCTTTTAGGTGAGTCAGGTTCAAAAATCTAAGATTTTCGGCAAGATAGGGGTAGAAAATCACTTTTACGATTCTTCTGACTACTTCTTCTATAATTCCCATTCCTCCTGACTTCTGGATTCTGGATTCTGGATTCTACCCCCTACCACTCATACTTTTTCAGCAAACCCTAAGTAGTGTTAGACATAGAACTATAGACCAAGGGTAAAAGTGGCCCTGTTTGTTCCTGTCCATTAACAGCTAAATCGCTATGACAAAGGTAAATCCGATGTTCATTTGACTCATTAACTGAACTATTGTTGCCATAACCTATAGGAGAACCTACACGACTTAACAAATCTAACAAAATTTTTCGCAGTCTTTCCCGATCGGATTTTTGCGTATCTTCAATAGTCCAACAATTCCCTAACTGACTCTGCAAAAATAATGGCGCTCCATACAAAGTCGCAGTACCCCCACTTAACCAAAGAGGGGAACCTATATCTAACCAAAACTGCCATCTATGACATCTACGACTAGCTCGGTATTGAAAAACTGTGGCCAAGGTAATTCCTGGAGGGGAATAACCCATTGGCCTTACAGGAAAAGGATTTGCACTAACTACTCCTTTGCGTAAAAACTGGATAAATTTTTCTACTGTACTAGAGGATAAGTCTTCCTCCACCGAGTCGTTGTCAGTAGAGGTTGTTACCGAAAATTGGGAACTTTTTTGCAGTCTGCGCTCTACATCCCAATAGTGGGTAGCAGTTTCCATCAACTCTCGTAGTGCTGCTAACTCAGCAAAAGAAAGATAACTAGACATAAAGAATTTCTGAATTGCTCTGTCTAACAAAAATATCGGGTTAGGCAGTTGACGTTGTTCTTGTTGCGATCGCTGTTCTTCTATCCATGCCAAAATCTCATTATAAACACGAGTTGCTTGATACCCGACTCTATCCCATCGAGAAAAAGCTTCTATTGACAGCAGGTGTGGATGTGTAATATCTGGATAAAAGCAATGATCTGCTAACAAACCTGCCCGCACTGGATCTATATCATTAGTTTTCTGTAAACTTTCTTGAGCATCGGTTTGTTTTTCAGGTTTGCCAATAGATCTTTGACTTAATACAAGCAACATTTCTGCCACTGCATCACGGTCTACTAAACGTCCCAACCCAGGATAAACCAAAGTTAAAAGACTCAACAATGCTCGGATCGTAGGATAACTAATGAGAGGACGTTGGTCTTTGAGTGACTCTACAGCAACTCCATGATAGTTAAGAATTGAAATCAAACTATAACGAGCAATGGCATCTAAACCAGGAGCTATTATTGCCACTTCTTGAGGTTCTACTATACCCAATTTTATATCTTTAGCGATCGCCTCTGCCGTCTTTCGTAACAAAGCCGCTCGCGATCTAGTCTGAATTAATTGTAAAAAAGCCGGAAGTTGGAAAATAGAAGAATTAAGACTATAAGTATCCAGAACTAACTCAACAATAGGTTCTCCTATTTCTGTAGCTAAATTTTCCTCTGTGTCTAATACTTCAATTTGACAGCGTTTCTGCAGTTCTGCTAAATATTCGGGGTCAGCTCCCAGACCTAATCTAACGCCACCATCAGGATTATAAGTAAAAACGCCTAAAGTTCCATTATCTAACAGAAAATTGCATAAATGACTAGCGATCGCTGGATATTCATCCACATCATCTGCCAACAAAAATGGATAACGGTCAATTAGATATTGCTGATAATTAGGGTTTGGTAATAGATACCGCCAGTACAACTCTGTAATGATACCATAAGTTAGCAAGCATCTTTGTAAACACCAAAGTCGCCACTGTTGCAGTAATTCTACTATATTCTCATAGAATTCCCCTGAATCTACCTGCTCAAATCCCTGTTGTAAAATCATTGCGGTCTCTTCTATAGGCGTGCAACTGAAAGCAGCCAATTGAAATAAGTCGAGAATGCGGCGTATCATCCGCTCTCTAGTTACTCCTGGCTGTTGCAATAATCCTTTCTCTATGTGAGGACGCCAAACTCTGCCAGCAAGTTCCTGTTCTGTTTCGGGCCGTAGTCGTAATGGAAATTGTGCCTTTAAGTCCAAGGATTCGATTAGCAATGGCCAGAATAAGTTGACTTCATCTTCAAAAAAACCTAATGGAGTAGTTGAATGATAGGGGTATTGTTCTGATGTCGCCTCTGAAATTCTGTCCATCAAGTCAATTCGATTATTTGCATTAGCCGCCAATATTAGTATTTTGGGCGAAGTGTGGAGGAATTCTGGTATCTGTGGGCGATCGTCTAAAGTATTGTCGGCATTTTCTGGCCTTACTGGCCTAACAATTTCATTTAGAGGAGACTTGAGATTTTGGCCTTTTATACAGAATTGTTCTATTAAGCGACTTGTCTTACCGCTAAGAGTTGGCCCTGTAATCCAAAGAGAGCGATCGGGCATTGTTGGGTGTCCTTTAGTTTTGAGTTTTGTAGTTTTGTGGAATAGGCATCTTGCCTGTTCCTGTTCCGGCCGAGATAATTTTAATAGTTTTGTAGTTTTGTAGTTTTGTAGTCTTGTAGTCTTGTAGTCTTGTGGAATGGGCATCTTGCCCGTTCCCGTTCCCGCACCCGTTCCCACACGGACACTAAATCGAGTGAGGGCGTTTTGCTCCGCAACATATAAAGCGGAGCTTGGCGCTAGCCAATGCCATTCGCCCCTACATATGGCGCTTCCCATTGTTATGAGATACACCCATCGCGGGCAAGATGCCCGCACTACAAGATTTTAAGAATTTACTCTGTACCTCATTTGCCAGAAATATGCTGTAAGTCCTGATATATAGCAAACTGTTTGATATTTAGTATTATTCAGTTTAGTTTTCTTGTAGTTGATTTTTGAAAGCTAGATAATCACCTTTTTCTAGATTAAAGGTTGCTACAAAGCGCCTAAAATCAATAGGGGATAATTGCTTTTGTAAAATAAGTAAGACTTTCTCGATTAATTCTTGATCATTTGGGGAAATTGTTTGAGTTTGTTCGTGTATATCTTTATTTTCTCGTTCTTTCATAGCTTCTTCATAAATGCTATCAATGGTTTCATTTTTAAATAATTGTTCTTTAAGTTTCACATAATCCCCTTGACTTCCTAAGTTTAAAGTGGTAACAATATCTAAAAACTTAGCAGGTTCTAATTGATTAAAGAGGATTAATAATGCTTCTTGGATAATTTGATCGTTATGGGTTAGGTTCGTTTTCATCACATACCTCTAAGATGAAGTTAACAGGATTGAGAGTTTTTAAAGAAAGGTTTTGACAACGACTAATCAGTCTTTTATCGCAGGTGAGAAAATAATCAGTTTGTATCATTTCTGCACAAGCAACATGATAAGCATCAAACTGTTTGATTCCTTGTTGGGTAAGTTCATTTGCTCTCTCTTTAATAGCTAGGTTAAGGGGTTGATACAGGGTAGCTTTCTGTAGATAACGACTCATTGTCAATTTTTGTAAGAGATAAGGGTTCTTTCTATTCTCTAATTCTAATGCTTCGGAACTAACTAGAATAATTGATTTTTCCTCTATCATTTGAAAAATGAGTTTAACTGCTTCAGTTTCTAAAGCAATTTTCTTCTGTGTTTGGTCATCAAAAGGACGATTATAAACACTGGTATCTAAATAAACTCTAATCACATCATGCTATTTCCTCAATTATTATAGTAATGCTATTTTTTTTTATTTATAACACATAGTAACATTATCGTAGTTTTTATTAAGCTCATTTCAATTTCTAATGTTACTTCGATACTGTTTGGTTGGAATACAATCTCAATGATTAGTGGAGCGCGATCGCTCTTTTCTACAGACAGCAATGTTAATAAGTTGATGGAGAGAATAGTTGCCAAGGCAAGCTTTTTAGCTAAGGGTTTAATTTTATTCATGGTTAACATTTGGTTGATTTAATCTCGGACAACTCTAATTTTACTTACTGAATTTGAACTTGAAAATAGAAATAAATAGCAGTTTTTTCGGATAAAATATATCCTAATAATTTCAAATAGCAGCAAATAGCAGCAAATAAAAAAAACGATTAATTTATTGTTTTTTCCTGTGAGGAATGGCTAAACTAGGAATATCTCAAATATTCCTGGGAGGCAAGATCTAATGATAGAAGTCGAATTTCTGGAAAATATTGGTCAATCTCTTTTTCCAGAGAAAGTAAATAGAGAAGCTGAAGAATACAGATGTTTTTTTCAATTGCGTTTTGACCGTGAAAACTATCGTTTAGAGAATAAAAGAAGGAGGCGAGATGAGAATACAAAAAATCATCAAAAGTGTGAAGATATTGCCAGTTTAATGGCAGCTAAATATTTTCCTCAAAGTGATATTCAGAGAACTCAAAAAACAGTTATTGAAGAAATAGTTAATCGATACAAACTCGAACTTGAAAGTGATAAGCAAGATAGTCAAAGTTGGATAAATGTAGGACGGGGGCAAAGAGGAATTTGGCAACAAGTTTATGATTGGTTGTGGGACTATAAATTTCCTCGGTGGGAACTCGATCGCCTATATTGGGAACCATTAAAGCAGAAAGCGACTGGTTTAGATTGGATAAAAATTGGGAGTACAACCGATGCAAGAAACTGGGAAATACCGGAATTTATTGAACCTTTGCCTGTAGGGAAACCACTTTGGATTTCGATTCAATTACCGTCAGAATATGATTATTTGTTATTACTAAGTCGGGGTTTGACTCAACAGTGTTTTTTGTGCCCTTCCTATATTTTTGCTCCCCGGTATCAACTTTCAGGAAATAAGATTTTAATACCACAAACGGAGTCTTTTTGGTATCAGAAAAATAAGGAAGGCATGAAGTTAACCACGCCAGGAACTCAGGAGTTTGTGGCGATCGCTCTTAAAGAAGTTCTAGATTTTGATTGGTTAAAACCGAGGCGAGAGGAACCTGTAGTTAATTGGACGAGCGATCGCTTGACTCAGCTTTCGGAGTGGTTGGAGGATAACCCCAATAGTTGGCAGGGTTGTTACCAGAAGTTTGCAGTAGCGTAGCTCACACGGATTATGCCACGGATATACGGATTAATAGGCGTTGCAGAATACTGGGATGATTGAGTCAGACACGGGGACACGGGGACGCGGAGACGCGGGGATTATAGTAGATCCTCTGTGATCGAATCATCCCGCAATTATGCAATACCGATTAATATAGTGTCAGTCCAGTAGGGTGTGTTAGCGAAGCGTAACGCACCGACATATCTGGGATAAGCTCAGTAAAGCGTAACGCAACGAAATATTTGGAATAGCGGTGCGGTGCGTTACATTTCATTAACGCACCCTACAAGATGACTAAAAGTAATAAATTAGGACTTACGCAGATACGCTATATATAGCCCTCAATACTATTGTCCAACAGTTACTTGACTCTATAAATAGTGCCTTTGCGTAATTCCTGTAAATATAAAGGAGAACAAACAATGAATTTAGAACGCGTACAAGCCCGTCTGCAACTCATCGACAAACTTCTGAACTGCAAAAGTGGGGAAGAAAATCACGTTTTGAACGACAACTGGGAGTTAGTCGAGCCAGAGTTGTTGCAGACAATGGCATGGGTGGTAGAATTCGGGGCTGGCAATGGTAGAACCAACAAAGCCAATTTTTTAAGAAACCTTCTACTGCAACTAGGGGAATATCTCGGCAGTTCCCAACAACCCCAAACCATCCGTAAGGAAACTGTAGATACATTATTAGATATTGGCATTCGGTGGGATGAAACCAGTCAATTTACTCTTGCTCTCCAAGTTTGGCAATATACTCTCACCATTTATCGGGAAATCAAAGACTGCCAAGGAGAAGCTCATTCCTTGGGTTGCTTGGGCAATGCCTACTACTCCCTAGGGCAGTACAAGCAAGCAATTGAATACTGGCAACAATATTTAACCATTGCCAGGGAAACCAAAGACTGCCAAGGGGAAGCTAATTCCCTGAACAACTTAGGTCTTGCCTACCGCTACCTAGGGCAGTACGAGGGGGCAATTGAATACCACAAACAGTCTTTAACCATTGCCAGGAAAATCAAATACCACCAAGGAGAAGCTAATTCCCTGAATAACTTAGGTATTGCCTACGTCTTCCTAGGACAGTACGAGCGAGCAATTGAACACTGCCAACAGTCTTTAACCATTGCTAAGGAAATCAAAGACCGCCCAGGAGAAAGTTATGGCCTGGGCAACTTGGGCATTGCCTACTTATCCTTGGGGTGGTACGAGGGGGCAATTGAATACCTCCAGCAGTCTTTAACCATTGCTAAGGAAATCAAAGACCGTAAAGGAGAAGCTAATTCCGTGAACGAATTGGGCATTGCCTACTGCTACCTAGGGCAGTACGAGGAGGCAATTGAATACTTACAACAGTCTTTAGCCATCAAAAGGAAAATCAAAGACCACCAAGGAGAAGCTACTTCCCTGGGCAACTTGGGCAATGCCTACTTCTTCCTGGGGCAGTGCAGGCAGGCAATTGAATACCATCAACAGTCTTTAGCCATCAAAAGGGAAATCAAAAACCGCAAAGGAGAAGCTATTTCCCTGGACAGCTTGGGCAATGCACACCGAGAGTTAGGGCAGACTAAAGAAGCTATTGAAGCTTTCCAAGCTAGCCTGACAATAGCAACTCCCGAAACTATGCCGGATACTTGCACTCTCGCCGGACGCAACTTAGGCAACATCCACTTTAGTCTGGGTAACTGGGAACTCGCCATTACAGGTTACGAACCAGCTATCGAAGCGATCGAACTCACTCGCAACTCCTCCCTCACCGACGATCGCCGTAAACAGATCCTCAAAGACAACCTAAGCGCCTATGCTCAAATCGTGCAATGCTACATCAACCTGGGACAATACGAAAAAGCCCTCGAATATGCCGAACGCTCTCGTTCCCGTTTCCTCGCCGACCTCTTCCACAACAAATACCTCTACTCCAAAGGTGACATCCCGCCCCAAGTTCAAGAGTATCTCGACCTACAACAGCAAATTGATAGCCTCCGGTTTAACTCCCCTTCTAATGGCATGATGGGAGAAAGTTCGTCCACTTCCACCTCCACCGAAGCTAAACTGGAAAAAATCAGACAGTTAGGAGCCACAAAACAGCAAATTTGGGAAAATATTCGTCGTGAAAATAAGGAATTAGCAGCACGACTCCAACCCACTCCTCTGAGTTTCCAGCAAATGCAGCAGTTAATCCCCGATCGCAAAACTGCCTTGATCAACTTCTACAGCGCTGAAGAAGATACCTTTATTTTTATCCTGCGCCATCCTGATGCAGTGGGAGAAATCCCCCTAACCTCCCTTGGTACTGGAGAAATCCCCCCAACCCCGCTTTGTAAGGGGGGCTTAGAGACTCTTGGTAAGGGGAGCTTAGAGACTTGGGAGAGGTCAGTCGCCTGCTATACCTGCGAAGGAGAAGGAATCAAAAACCTACAAAATTGGGTTAAGCAAACCTGGCTCTACTCCTACACCAAAATCAAATTCCCTAAATGGTTTGTCATCACCCAACTTCTCAACTGCAAACTAGAAGATATCAAAACCATTGAAACCAACGACACTGCCGTTTTAGTCATATTAAAGGATGGCTCCCAAGAAACTCTTAATATAACTCCCCAAGAATTCCTCAAACAAACTAGCCAAAAGCGCGACCAACTCCAGAAAGAATGGCAAAACCAAATGCAACCAACCCTCGCCGAACTCTCCCAACGTCTCCAACTCCAGGAACTCATCGACAACCATCTCCAAGACATCGAAGAGTTAATCATCGTACCCCACCTACACCTACACCAAATTCCATTCGCAGCCCTTCCCATCTCCCCCAAAGTCGCAGAAAACCCAGAAACCACAGCCCCAGTTCTCCAAACTGCCGGAAAAACTCGCGACTACCGAAATTTTGATATAGATACCTCCGACACTATACCAACCACACCTATAAATATAGATAACAATGAATATCTGAGCGATCGCTTCCGCATCCGAGTCGTACCCAGTTGCCAAATACTGGACTTCTGTCACCAACGAGAACCGATAGAAACCAAAACCGTCGGCATTGTCGAAAACGCCACAGGAGACCTACACTTCACCCCAGAAGAATGTCGCAAACTTGCCCAACTCTACAAAGTTCCACCAGAGCGCCACTTAAAAGAAAAACAAGCCACCATTGCCAACTACCTCAAACTTGCGCAACAAGTAAACATTCTCCACTCCAGCCACCACGCCAGCTCAGACCTCAGTAACGCCCTAGAATCTGGCTTGCGACTATCTGACGGCACATTAGACTTAGCCAACCTATACATTCAGAGTTTTCCTCAACTTTCAGAAGTCTTTCTTTCCTGCTGCGAAACCAATTTCACTGTCTCAGAAATCACCGATGATGTCCTAACATTAGCCGGAGGTTTTCTGACAGCAGGAGCGCGGAGTGTAGTCAGTACATTGTGGTCAGTGCAAGACAACTCCACCGCAGAGTTTTGCCAGTTATATTATCAATTCCGCAACCAGGGAGAAACCAGCCCGGAAGCATTAAGAAAAGCACAATTTGAACTCCGGAAAATTCCACGTTTCAACCATCCTTATTATTGGGCAGCATTTGTTTCCCAGGGAGAACGTTAATTAGGGCTATGCTTTATAAACATCTTTCTTAACATAAAACTTGACAAAAATATCATTTGATGTATTAGAGTCTGAAAGGTCCTAGTGTCGTTGCGATCGCAACGACAAAAAACAACTTTTAGGAATACACAAGTTAGTCAATTTGTCAAAGCTTGTAAAACAAACAAAATGCTCTTCAACAATGAATAATGAATAATGAATAATGAATAATTACCTCTCCTTGAAAAGAAGAGGATTGACAAATTCATGAAAATTTTTCTTTATTATCCCCTTAAAAGGGGAGGCTTTAAACCACAATTTTTCGGTAAGCTTTTGATAATAGGCATTATCCACTTTTGTAAAGAATTTTGCTGATAATGGATAGGGGGGCTTTCAACGTCGCTTTTCGGTAAAAGATAATCCTCAAAATCCTTATACTGACGAGAACCACTCACCGAAATATCTCCAGAACTTACAGCGCTTTTCAAATTGATGAACCACATTGCCATAACCAAAACCCTGTAGGGACGTTGCATGCAACCTCCCTACTGTGGTCTACTGAAATGAAAACCGCTGTAAGTCGTAAGTGTTTGGCACTCCTAGTCTATAGTTGGCCATATCTCAATCTGTTTGCTTGGCCACAATTTCTGCCTTCTTGAAACTGTCCTCTGTACTTACTGGACAAAATAGATATAGACTTGCGATTACCAAGGGGGTCGCTAAACCTCAGCCTATATGACCCACTGTGGACATTTATATTTACTCTCCCGACTTTTATTTTACTTTTCCCTCTTTTTTGAAATGTTGCTAGAAGAGGTTAAAATGGAATGAGCCTTGACGTATATTGAAGTAGTACCTCCGCTACCTCTAGAATAAAATGGACGTAACAGGACTCGAACCTGTGACCCCTACCATGTCAAGGTAGTGCTCTAACCAACTGAGCTATACGTCCAAACTTTGAATTTGGTATACCCTATGCTTCAAGTATACCAATCCGAGAGCAAAAGTCTAAATTTTATGAGTAAAATATAAATAATACATATTTTTTGCAAATAAATAGATACGAATATCTTATATTTATACATTTTCTCCTAGCAGGGGTAAAGACAGAAAGCGAAAACTTATCTAAAGTTCATCAAACTTACTCATAACTATAGCTATAAAACTAAAATAAGCAAGTTTATTCAGTTGTCTATCCGTTATCAGCTACAATTAAGAGATGAAGCTAGTTGAACGTCATGTTATTACCAAATCCCATGATTTGTGGTCGGAAATTGACCACAAGGCTTTTTTGTCAAAAAATCTGTTCAATTTAGCCAACTATTATTATTGCCAATATTTCTTTGAAAACAAAAAGAAACTAAATTTTAATCAACTGTATCACCAGGTATCTAAAAGCGACGATTATCAAGCTTTACCTACCAAAGTAAGTAAGCAAATAATCAGGAGATTAGATTCAGCTTGGAGTAGTTATTTTTCAGCCTTAAAAACGTGGCAAAAACAGCCAAATAAATTTTTAGGGAAACCAAAAATCCCCAAATATAAACATAAAACATGCATGTCGAAATATTCTTCCTTATCCAAATGAGTCAATTTACAAAAAAACATTAAAAAAAGGAATTTGTCATCTGTCGATGAGTGAAATAAAAATTCCCACTTCACAGACAGAAATAATAGAAACCAGAATTATCCCCAAAAGTAGCTGTTACATAATAGAGATAGTCTATGAAAAACAGGAGGAAATAACAAATAATCAACAAATAGCAGGAGTAGACTTAGGAGTAAATAACTTAATGGCTGTAACGACAAATCAAACAGGAATATCACCTCTATTGATTAAAGGCAGACCATTAAAAGCAATTAACACCTTTTATAACAAACAACGCTCTTATTTACAATCTCAACTAAAAACAAACCACAATAAAAATAATTCTCATCGGTTAAAAAAATTAACTCACATTCATGTCGGCTCTTAGCCGAAACGAAATAGTCGAGTAGAAAACTATCTCTATACAGCAAGTAAAAGAGTAATAGATTGGTGTGTAAACCATGAAATAGGAATCTTAATCATTGGGCAGAATCAAACTTGGAAACAAGAAATAAAATTAGGGAAAAAGAACAATCAACAATTTGTGAATATCCCTCACTATAGGTTAATAGAGATGTTAAGGTATAAAGCCCAACTAAGAGGAATAAAAGTAATAATTACCGAAGAATCCTATACATCTCAATCAAGCTGTTTAGATGGGGATGATTTACCGAAATATGGAGAACAAAAACCGAAATTTAGTGGAAAAAGAGTAACAAGAGGGTTGTATAAAACCAGGGAAAATAAATTATTAAATGCAGATGTAAATGGGTCATTTAATATAATGAAAAAAGTAATTCCTGATGTCTTGGACCAAGGAATAAAGGGTTTGCCGTTTAACCCTGTAGTGGTCGATCCACTACGAACAACTGAGCTTTCAGGCTTTCTCGTTCAGTTTGAGTAAGTTTAGTTGAGCGGTAGTTCACTGGCAACAAACAAATACAAATTAAGACTTATCATAGAAGAGTAATCATTATGTCACAATCAGGAAAAGGCTTTGGCTTTGGTTTAGGTAAAATGAAAGAACTAACTGAGGCTTTTAAAAAAGCCCAACAGGTTCAAGACGGAGCTAAACAACTCCAAGAAGACCTAGATAAATTAGAGGTTGAAGGGGTAGCAGGTGGTGGTTTAGTTAAGGTTTTTTTGAGTGGAAACCAAGAACCACGGCGAGTAGAAATTTCACCTGATGCACTAGGAGAAGGAGCAGAAGTAATTTCTGAATTGGTAACAGTAGCAATGCAAGATGCTTATAGTAAGTCTACTGCTACTATGCGCGAGCGCATGGAAGAATTGACAGGTGGTTTAAATATACCTGGACTTTCTTGACATCCTCCCGACGTTGCGCTTACAAGGGCAGCGCGGGATTCCTAAACCTCGCGGCTCAGGACTTTCTGCTTCCTCTTGACAGAGGAGCTGCGCTAACGTAGCACCTGCCTCCGAGGCTAAACCTCTTTCTGGTCTAAAGGCGCGCTCCACAGACTGAAACTGCTAGCCCAGCAGCCTAATTATATTAGGATAGCATACCCTTGTAAGAACCGCAAGATTGGTTGGTTTTCATCCCGACGCTCCCCTAATAGCTGCCGCACTTGCTCCGCCTTTTCCTGACGGAATGCTCCGCAAACATGTCGGCGACAGCCGTTAACGCAGTTATGCGAAGCGCAAAACGGGAGAGCGCGGG
>NZ_JAAHHG010000292.1 GCF_010692555.1 Okeania sp. SIO3B5
GAGTAAGTAATGCCGAAGTTAGTCACGATTGAAAACCACTTAACAGTAGAACAGTTAGATCAAAGATATCGTTATGCTCGTGAAGTAACTGAGAAAATTCACTATCAAACAATTTGGTTATTGGCCACTGGTAGAACTTGCTTAGAGGTCTCTGAAGTAACAGGTTATAGTCGAAATTGGATATACCGATTGGTACGTCGGTATAACGCTCAAGGAGCAAAAGGATTGGGAGACCAAAGAAAAAGAAATATAGGGCGTGAATCACTACTTGAGGACGTAGAGCAAGCTCAATTGTGGCAACTACTACAGCAACCAGCCCCAGATGGAGGACTCTGGAATAGCAGAAAACTAGCAGATTGGTTAAGTGCTCATATTGGCCGTCAAGTCTCTCGTCAGAGAGGATGGGAATATCTACAACAGATGGGCTTTCGGCTCAAGATACCACGTCCGAGTCCGATACGAAAGTTGCCTTTCACAACAAATGCTGTGGAAAAAAAACTCCAATGAGAGTTAGCTAAACTTCAAACCTATTTACCCACAGGCAGATATAGAAGTGTGGTGTGAGGATGAGCTCATATTAGGACTGCAACCGAAAGCTCGTCGGGTTTGGACACAACTTGGACAACAACCAGTTGCTAATGTCAAGACTCAATATCAATGGCTATGGCTTTATGGTTTTCTCCACCCTGAGTCTGGAGAAACATATTTCTGGATTTTACCTCAAGTCAACACAGAGTTATTCAGTCGTGTTTTAGCAGATTTAGCACGAGAATTTGACCTCAATCAAAGTAAACGGATACTGCTGGTGTTAGACCTAGCAGGATGGCATACTACTGACAAGCTGGTATTACCCGAAGGTATTGATCTGTTTTTTCTGCCGAGTCATTCACCAGAACTACAACCCGCAGAACGTTTGTGGCCTTTAACTAATGAAGCGATCGCTAACCACTCGCCGGAAAACTTAGATGAAGCTCGAACATCTGCTGGTCTATCGCTGCCAGAAAATTATGGAGCAGCAGGAATTTGTTCAGGGTTTAACCTGTTTTCACGCTGTGGCCTCAAACTAGAAATGCTTAATCATCACTAATCATCCGGACATGATATAAATCGTTGCTTATTACAAAGCCAGGCAAACAATGGAGATAATCCATCTTTTTCAGACTGAGGAGATTGTTTGAAAGCAGCTTCAGGAAATTCCTTGGATAATTTTGCCCGACACTTATTAGTAAGTGCAGTATTGACACTTTTTAAAGACTTAGAATTTAAGTACAGCTCAGATATTTTCCGAACTTTTCCACCGTCAAAATTTATAAAAGCTTCCTCGACTGCCAGATTTTTTAATCCATAAAAAGCCAATGCCAAGGCATCAGCAGCATCATTCTTGTCAGGCAATCGCTCAGACTTTCTAATGTATTTAATTTCTGGATGAGATACCCACTTCACGGGAACACCATGATGACTGGAGATATGTTGCCACAAATAGCTATAGTGGACTCCCGTCGGTTCTAGGATTAAACAATCAGCTCCCTGGAGAAAATTCACAAAATCCTCAACGCTTTCAGTTTTTAGGCTGAATTTCTTGCACATTCCCCGACGATGTTCCTTAAAATACTTTTTTAAAATGCTTTCTCCTTCCTCTAGCCTGTATTCAATTTCAAACTTATTCCTAGTGTAACCAATATCTGTGGGAAAAACTCCACCAATTGTAATTTTTTCGTACATAATTTCCTTAATTTTTGCGATCTGATGAACCGATCAATATGGATGTAATCAAATTTTGCAACCAAGGGAAATGGCAATTTAGCAGTTGACGCATTCTTTTGTAAACCCTACTAATTGCTTTATTTCCAGGGTGAGCTGCCAACCAACTCAATAAGGTAAAACAGATATAGAAAACCTCTAAAGGGTACAACTCAACATGAATTGGGGGTGAGCTTTTAAAGTGGTCTACCAAACTTTGAAACTTTTGCTTGTCTAGTACCATGACTTTTCCTGGCAATTAAAGTTTATAAGCGTTAGGTGTTTTCAATCCACTGTGGGGGACCTCTGGAAGAGATTGTTCCAATATTGGTAAGTGAATTGCCGATCGCTGAATCTCTGTTGCCATAGTTAGCAAAAGAAGGTAAAGTTCTTACTTGTAAGCGATTACAGTTTGAAAGCTGCAACAGTTTCCGCCAACTGTTGTTTAACTTTTTAACAGACAAAACTAAAAAGTCTCCTCTTACTACCAAGGAGGCAGGTAGCCCGGACTCTACCATCAGGACTGCTATCAGCAATTGCTGACATTCCAAAGGTAACTTCTGCAACTGTTCCCGTCGCCCGTCGCCAGGTTTTTCCTGTGGTTCCCTGGCAGGTGGCAAAGCTGGATATTCTTTAGCAGGTGGTAACAGTGGCTGTGTTATTGGTGGCGCTATAGGAACTCTGGGGGGCATCGGTGGAACGAAATTACTAACCTCAGCTATAGCCTTAATGATAGGTAGTCGAACATAAGTATAATCGCTATATGCCTGCTCCCAGGTACTACGCAATCGCAAGTCTCCATATTGTTCCTTGATTGAGGAACGGGTGATGTTTTCGTTGTCGAAAAAACGCTTGAAATCGCTGACAGTTTTTAGCTTCTCCATGATTTAAACCTCTACTTGGTAAATCTTGGCCTGATGTTGCCATAGTCTTTAAATCTGCTCTGACGCTTAATTTGTCGAGCATTGGCACGGGACATTCGTTTTGCAGTGCCTTCGTCGTAATAGCAGTCCTTAACAAATCTGCGATAGTTTTGTTGCCAATAAGACGAATCATCTACTAGCGCTCTATATCGTTCAGCTACCAGCAATCCCCAATTGTGTTTTAGTTCCAAATATTGCTGTCGTTGGTCTGGTGTCATTTATCGTTCTATTACCCATTCAGTGTAAGCAATGATGTCTTCTGGCTCTTTGCGAGATGGCCTATAGTGAGGCTGTTTTGCCAATCTATAGCCATCCCGCTTGCCAGCATCAGTCATTGAAGAAATTAAGGCGTCTATATCTTTCTTGTCACCAATAAGTCGGACTTCAATTGTTTGTCTGATACTCATCTATCGATTTTCTGTGCTTGTAAAATACTCTGGCTGCGCCTATGGAAAATCGAGCTGCTTTTGCCACTAATGCAGCCGCTTCTCCATTGGTCAAATCTCCATCTTTCTCCCAAATTGAAGGCATCAAGGATTCAAAAATGTTTGAAGCCAGAAAATGTTCGCCTGTTTCAGTATAATAATTTTCGTTCATTTCTAGTATTTTTAAACATTTCAAAAGGTCGTCGTTGTTGTCAGCCGATATTACTGGGAACTTGTTACCAATTTCGTCGTACATTTATATCTCAAAAAAAAACTAAATTAACGATGAGTATGGAAGTGTTGAATATCAATATTAATATCAATATTCGGTTGAAATGAAAAGCCTCCAGCAGCAGAAGCTCCTAAGTTAAATAGATTACTAATAATCCATAAAATTCCAATAACTACTAAGAATAGCTTTAACAGGAAAAATATGAATGTTATATTTTATTCGGCACTGACTGTGCGATTGTCTAATCTTTTTATCTTTTTTTCTGCTGTCTCTAATCTAGTTTCAAGTACATCTAGGTCATCATTTGTCCACATGATTAATGACCTGTTATCCAAAGGACGAAAGCCCAAATGATAGTGATAGTAATAGAGCCAAAAAATATTGTTAGTAATAGTGATATCCACGCGAGATAAGCCTCTATTTTTCTGGCATATTTTGCCATAGAGAGAAGTAATTCTTCTACTTTAGTTTCCATAATTACTGTTAAGAAATTTCGGTTTTATTGGCTTGGTTGGTACTGTTTGAGTCCTTAAATCTATCCTCATTAAAACGATCGACAGCGTACAAAGAATAGCGAGCAATATACCGAAGATGTGCCTCGTGATGTTCTAAAGGCAAGTCTTCAGTAGTCCTGTTCTCCGCAGCAACAATTGCCTTAAACAGTTCCCATGCCCTAAAATGGCGATGGAGTAGAACACCACGGACGGTTATTGCAAAGGGAATTTTTTAAGTCCGAAATCAGTTGGTTAGTTTGTTCCGCAACACTAATTTGCTGCTGTTGATTTGCTTGAGACTCATTCAGTTCATCAAGCACAGAGGTGATAGAATCTCGCATCCCAGTCAAGACACTTCGATTCCTGATAATTTCTTGAGCCACAAGGTCGGTGCCTTGTAAGACATCTTCCAAGACCTCTTTGATAGAACCGCCTTCAGCTTTTATCACTGCCTCGATGCCATCGAAAGCATTTAAGTAAGCGGCAGTTCCCGATACTACGGCATCCTTTATGTGACTCAGCGTCTGGGTTTGGTTTTTCAGTTCCCCTTCGATTTTTCCTAAATTTTCATCAAGGCTTATGTGTATATTATTTAATTTTTCTATATTAGCCTCATCATTGATGCCAAGATTAATGATAGCTTCAAGAGATGTTTCAAGGTTTTGCAAGCCATTTTTGATAGTCTCTAAGACTGGGAGATAATCTTGGTTTCCTGTTCCAGGGGAGTGAATGACTATTTCTTCGGTGAAGACGTGCATGATTTTCTAGATTTGTTGAATTGTGATTAAATTGATTTTGTCTACTACTTTGTCAAGAATTAGTTAGGAATACTTCCCTACCTTTAAGTCTTCAATTCTTAGATTCTCGCCAGCTCCAGTAGCGTAGAAATAAAGAGGTGCGCTCGGCACATAATTGAACTCTCTAATAGGGATACTGTCAACTAACACTTCAATACCATACCCGTCTGGGGATATTCTAAACTTAAGTTCAGAGGGAGATGGTTTGCTGAGGTCGGAATATTCGTAATCAATTACTGGATTGGCTTGATGGTGATGAATTGTCTTGCCATCTTTGCTGCTGTAATTATAAAAGCCAGCAGTCAACGCATCCCAGAAAGTTGCTAGTTTGTCAACGGACACGCCAAGAACGAGCCACTTAGACGCTTTGCAGGAGAAATATTCACCTGGATGTCTGATTGTTTCTGTTGACACAACAGAGCTGTCATAGCCGTGATTCCTCTTTCCATAGATAGAACTTCCTTGACGCTCCCACCCGTCTTCATCCTGGGTAAAAAATGAACCTCCTCTCGGTGATGGAGGGTTTTCGTACATAGAGGCAACAACTTCAGGGGGAGCATTCATTAATTCATGAATAGTATTGACACCTATCTCGTAGGTGTAAGGCTTGGTAACAGTGTTAGTCATAACTACCCCTCCACAACACTTGCGATGGTTACATAATCGTCCAAGACCTGACCCGACACATGGATATGAAGGGAAGGCTTTGAATTATCATAATTTTCTATTATCAGTGGTTCTAAGTCTCCGTATGGAGCAACCTGGAATCTAATTCTATTGCTGTTAGGCAATATGGTTGCGATTACCATGTCACTGATTCTATACTTTCCCTCCCAAGGAACGTGAGCAGTTGAATCTCCGAATCGATTGTACATATCGAAGTCTGAAAACCTGGAAAAATTGAGTTGAACAGGGGCTTCCACATTCAAAGGATTAGTGAAAGGCAATGTAACAAATAGCTGAAGTCGTCCTCCGAGCATCGTTTCTGCAATGCTGCGAACCTCTCTCTCGGACGCAACCTTTACTTTTTCTATATGAAGTTCACCTATAAAATAAAGGAATTGTCCTACTTTATAGAAAATTAATTCATTTTTGTGAACCGTTTCGGCTAAATCATTAGGGTCAAACAATTCGGCAGGCAACTCTACTCCATCGTACTCATTAGGGTCCATGTCCGTGAGTACCAAATTCATTCCAAATTTATATTTTTTGGGAACCGGAATAGTATTAGGCTCGGGGCTTCCCCCGTCCTTCTCTTTGACTGGTAATACCATGTCCGGATAATAGCGTGATAAAAAACCTTTTTCCCTTCTAACCTTTTCTTCCCTCCTGCCTCCTGCCTCCTGCCTCCTGCCTCCTGCCTTCCTGACTCTAAAGTGTAAGTATTCAACCGGACATAATATAAGATTTTAACTGTTGGGGTCAATGACCGGGATTCCCACATTATGACGAAGACAACAGGACTATAAGCATAGCATGGAAGAATGTCCCGCTTGATTTAGGAGGTAGGGTCATCAACCATGCCCAAGATGATACATTCACATCTTCAGCAGGGAATCATCCCTTTGATCAGAATAATAGATTGGCAGCAGCTATTGAAGTTTTTAAATTTCAGCACAGCCTAGAAATCGACGCTGCTCACAACACGAAGTCAGACGACACAAAGATTAGCTATAATATCGAATCAAATGATGCTATAGGTGGCTCTCCTATGACTTTTTCTGGTAGCGCCACTTTGCCAATTTCTGTAACCTTAAATGATGGAATCCTTCAAAGTGAAGGAGCAGAGTATTTGGGTGGTAGTTTGTAAAGGCTATTCTTCTTGACCGGGGAAAATAAGGTGGTGAGTCGCTACTCCTGAATCGAAGGTGTAGTTTATGTTCCCAGTGTAGCTAGCTGAAATGACGATTTCATCTCCTTCTTCAAATCTAGTAAGATAAGCTCTTAGAGAGAATTCGGAGTTCATGATAGGAGTTCCTATTATATCCATCAAATTCTGATGCTCTCTTGTGAAATGAGGCTTGTTATCCCTGGTTTTTACATGATAAGAGTTGTATAAAAGTTTGTGCCCTAAGACTTGATTAACGCCTAGGCGCCTTTTGAATAAAACCAATTTAGAAGCATAAGGCTTGCCGTCCTCGTCAAATGTTGCGTCGTTGTATTTTCTTTCGTACTCGATCTCGTCTGCTCTTTCCTTCAGATCACTGTCTGTAAGGCTATACTCTCTTGAAGGCTTTGGGGCGAGAGAGGGAAGAATGTAGCTAACGGAAAGATGATTCATGATAAAGTTTGTATTTAGGAAAGATCTATTTGCTGCTGCCGAATCATGCCTTCTTTCTTCGTTATCGAAATCTATGATAGTGTTGTTCAATCCTGCCCCAGTGATTGGTATTAAGAAGCTTTTGCTGATTGGTTCTGAGATTCTTTCTTGCACAGTTATTTTTGAAAAATGGGAAAACTAAAGAATACGCTTTCTGGTAATCTTAACACTAAAATAGATATAGATAAACAAAATCATCCCGTTTTTGGTATTGACATAGATATTGGCGCGGTAGGAATCACCCTAAGCACTGAAGACGGAGGTACTGCAGGTATCAAACTAGGATTAGGTGTTGAATACAATGTACAAGGGGGTGGCAGTGTAGACATCTTAGGGGTATATAAGATGGAGGTAGAAAAGAGTGGATGCGTTTATGTCAAAGACTTTTATGCTGGAGGATTTTATACTCATACTGAAGTAGAACTAATTCCGAATTGTGACATAGAGGAAAAAGAGCCGCCAGAGTTAGATAAGGATGCCAGTGGAATGGCAGAAGATATTAAATCAAACTTTCCTGACAATCAATTTGGAAGTGATTCTTTCCCTGGAGACCCAGACGATGTTTTAGTTGGGGTTGCCGTCTGGAACGCAACCGAATTTGCCTACGCAGCTTACAACCCTGACGGTTCCAAGGTTAGAGACTCAGGTATCGGACATGATATAATAGAGCAAGTTTCTGAACCCGTTGTGACTGGCGAGGGATATCTTAGATTTTATTCTGTCGAACTCAAAAGAAGCTACTTTCGGGGGTGGGCAGTCTTAGATTATTTTATTCCCTTTCTCCACACAGGTTTTCCTGAATGGTTTACGGGCGCTCAATTTACAGATCTTAGTCCTTTTTTGGGCACAGAGCTTGCTTGGTATTATGTGACACATCCACCGATGGAGGCTCCCTCTGTACACACAATTTTCCAGGAGGACTTAGTTCTCCTCATAGAGCAGACGACGCTACCTTTTCGTCTATTCGAGACGGGTAAGCCATATTTGTTTAAAGCCAAAAGGAGGGTTCTAAATGCTGCGAGGGGCTTGGTGGCAGATTTCTATTCTGAGGCAAGAGACAATTCCTTGCATAGACGGCTCAGAAAGCCTGAAAACGAACCTGAGTGGTCTGCTGGATTTACCTCCTGGAGACTAGACTATTTAGGAGTGTACAATCTAACCCAAGGATTTCCAGACGGGCAATCTCACAAACCGCCTCCGGAACCTATAAAACTTCCAGGTGAACCAGATATGAGTAAGAAATGTTGTTTTACAGAAGACGATCGCAAACGGGCAAAGCTAACTCTTTTAAATACTGGAGGATTTGGCTTCCCTGGAAAGATAGGGATTAATGATAACACTTTATCTGCTAAGTTTCCCGTAGAGGAAGGCGAGACTTTACAAAAATGGGAATCTCCTATTTCTTCCCTCTTAGAACTTCACATTTGGAGGATTTTGAATAATTCCCCAGCAGACAGTGAGCTAACAAGAAAAATCGCTCTTAGCCTAGGAGTTCCAGTTGAAAAATTCAAAGTCAATGAACAATATCCAGACGGAATTAAAGAACAATCATCACCTGAAGATTATGGCTTCCCCTTCAAAGTCTCTAGAAGCTGGACAGAGCCGGACAAGAAAGGGGGAATGACTATCTATAATTTAAAACACCTATCGCTAATCTTAGGCAATCTATTGGCTGAGATCCATCAAGCATTACGGCCTAATGAATTATTAACAGAAGGCGTTGAATATCCTAACCAATGGATAGCACCCAGAGGGAAAGGAACCTCTAAAGCTTCTAATTACTTGCAATTGTTTGAGGTGTTAAGCAAGATGCTCGACCACTTGGGGATTCATCCATGTGAACCAACATTAGCAGACCTCAACCCCGCCCAACCAGGGCAACAATCTTGGGGGATTAAGGTCAACAACGCAACCCATGCTATGAAATTAGTCCTAGAATTTATTAAAGAAACCGACGGCGATCAAGCAGCAGCGTTAAACTTAAACCTTAGAGAATCAATACTGCTAGGGCAGATGTTTACGATGGTTGCGTCAATATATTTAGACGGTAAGACTACTCACAAAATGGATCGTCCTGCTTCTCCTGCTGCCAGACAAAGAGGACGTGCAACTGTATATCCTTTGAGTTTTATATTCTAGCTGTCTACGAAACTCATAAAATCACTATCTGCTAATTGATTTAGCTAACTTGTGGTTGGCTAACATTCCGCTGACGTTCAAATCTTCGCTTGAGCAACAACACTGTGGTTTTTAGCTAGATATGTTGTCAGTTTATGAAGTGCATCTTTGCGGATGTTAGCTACTCGTCTGTGCTGCGATCGCTAGCTTGATTACAGCTTTGTGCCAATTATTTGAATGTTTTACTTTCCTGCTCAGTTGACGTTGCAATTTTGCTAGTTTATCTTGAGCTGTACGGTAAGGTTTAATGCTTGGGAAAACTTGACCAGTACTTAGTGTTGCTAGCTTTTTCACGCCTAAATCAACACCTACAACATCAGTAGTTTTTGGTGTGGGAGTTGCACGCTTATCATAGCTCAAACTTAAGTACCAATCACCAGCTTGTCTGCTGATAGTTATTTTTTGAGTTGTTGCTTCAATTGGTTCATAAGTTTTCACAATACCAATAAAAGGTAATTTGTGACTCCATCCATTTAATTCTATGGGTTTTCCACTGGTTTTCAATTGTGAATGAATCAGACCTACCTTTCTTCTTAAACTTTGGATGTTTACCTAACCCTTGAAAGAATCTTTTAAATGCTTCACCTAAGTTGATGAAAGCGTATTGATAAACTTTAGATGTTTGCGAAGCATTCCGTAGGAAAAGATTTTTCATCCAGGGATAGAGTGGTTTTGTGTGATTGGTAAAAACTTCTCTTAGCTTACGAGCATTTGGTTTGTAACCATCTTTATAAGCAGCATTCCATAAACTTAAACCCCAGTTATAACACCATCTGCTATAACCTGCGTGTTGAGCCATCAGAGTCTTCTGTTTATTATTAAGTTTCAGCTTTGTTAATCATGGATTTCATATATGGGTGAGTGCAACCTGCTCTATAAAGTATGCTTATTGACGTAATGTATCGTTATTCTCTGATTAAGTCAATGTTCCCTAAAAGAAAATTAAAAATATCAATAGCAAAATCGTTAAGAGTTCCCGCCAGAAATTGGTTTCTCTCAGAATTATCAGACTCAACCTCTGACTCAAACCACTTTTTGAGAACCTCTGCAAAAATCAAGTCGAGTTTATCCTGATTTTCTGCCAGAAGTCGATAGACAACTTCAGGGTCCCCATTACTGTCAACCTCAGCTTGCAAAACCTCCATCAAAAATCTCAAATATTCCTCAAGTATCTCTTTTTCTGGAGCAACCCCATCGCTGACCCTACCACCGGGAGACTCGAAATTAAACAACCCCAACAACTTTCCCAGCAAATTCCGCAGAAACTTCATATTCTTAACTTTCTCCTTGCAAATATTCCGCCACTTGTCCGCAAACCCGTACCAACCCATGAACCATGAGTTCCAAGAGTTCTGAAACATCTCTCAGAAGTACTACCAAAATGTTAACTTTCTTTTAGGAGATGCGATCGCTAATCATCAACAAAAAGCATAAATTTAATTTATCAATTCAGTCATTAAAATTATTTATTCCTATAAAACCAGCTCCGAATTTCTCCAAATCATTACAAAATATTTTACCTATTTGCGTTATTTCAGAAATTTGGTATCATACTCTGTACATAAGATATTGTGGTTTTTTTATACCTAAAATTAAAAACTACTATCTTTAAAAGACTGTAATTCAGTATTTACCTTAAGTATCAGCCTCATTATCTAGATTTTTAGCTAGGATGGATAACTTCAAAAAAACAAATTTTATATAGGTATAAGTATTTAAGTAATTGTAGCTATTGACAGGTACGAATTTCTAATAACTGATAACTGAAATAGCAGGTGATGGACAAATAGACAAATAAATAAAATTGGGCGTCGTCATCTTTAAATATACTTCTCAATTGCCCATCGCCCATCACCAACATAAAATAAATTTAACTAATGAGGGATTCGGGGAGCTATAAGTCCCGCGCTGTATGCGTAGCATCAGCGTCGGGATACATGGACTCCCCGCCCTTGTCGATTCGGCTCGATGCCGATGAGACAAGCATTTACCAGTAGCTATAGCTTGTGGTAAACTACAGCTATGCTGAGGATGAACTACACTTACCGAATCTATCCAGATGCCAACCAACAGACTGAACTGTTGAATTGGCTTGAGACCTGTAGAGGCGTGTATAACTACGCTTTGCAGGAACTCAAAGACTGGATTGCTTCGCGATCTGGTCTGGTAGACAGGTGTTCGTTGGAGAAGGAGTACATCATTCCTGCCGATGAGCCATTCCCGTCTTACCATCGTCAACAAAACAACCTGCCCAAAGCTAAGAAGCAATTCCCGCGTTTGGGCCAGGTGCATTCTCAGGTGTTGCAGACTACTATCAGGTTAACGCCGGAAAGCAAACAGCAGGTATTGATAAGGAGATAATTAATACCCCTGCACAGCGAGTGAAACTTGCTAATACTTGGGAGATGCCAGAAGCTAAACCCACGAAGAGGGTATATATACCTAAGTCTAACGGCAAGAAACGTCCTCTGGGAATCCCGACCATAAAGGATAGAGTCGCACAAGCAATAGTCAAAAACATACTAGAACCCGAATGGGAAGCCATATTTGAATCTAACTCCTACGGATTCAGACCAGGAAGAAGTTGTCACGACGCAATAGCACAAAGTTACATCAGGCTGAGTGTCAATCCCTCAAGCTGTAGTGACAAATGGGTTTTAGACGCTGATATCAAGGGTTTCTTCGACAACATTGCCCATGAATCCATCCTGAACATGATAGGTTCTGTGCCACAAGGGGCATTAATCAAGGAATGGTTAAAAGCAGGATTTATCGACAAAGGGATACACAACCCTTCCGAGACAGGCACTCCTCAAGGTGGCGTAATAAGTCCAATACTAGCAAATATTGGACTGCACGGGGAGCGAAGAATATATAAAAACAGTCAACCCAAAGCTAGGCATCATCAGGTATGCGGATGACTTTATTGTTACCGCTAAAGACAAGGAATCTTTGGAACAAGTGCTTATCCTGATAAAGCAATGGTTGTCAAGTAGAGGCTTGAAAATCAGTGAGGAGAAGACAAGGATAGTAACAATGAAAGAAGGCTTTGACTTTCTTGGATTCAACTTACGTCACTTAGGTGGCAAATTACTAATTAAGCCCCAGAAAAAGAAAGTATTAGCTTTCTGTAAAAAGATTGGGGAAACTATAAAACAAAAGAAAAGTGCGACCCAAGAAGAAGTCATTAAAACCTTAAATCCGCTTCTGAGAGGTTTTGCTAACTATTACAGAGGAGTAGTGAGTAAAGAAACCTTCAACTACATTCATTATCGAGTGTGGAAATACCTCTTTAATTGGGCTAAACGTCGGCATCCCAACAAGACAAATGGGTGGATAGCAAATAAATACTTCAGAAAAGTCAAGGACAATCGCTGGACTTTTGCGTGCAATGGGACTGGAAGAAAAGGCACAGATGTACTCTGGGTTCTATACGACATCAGTAGTACTCCTATAGTCAGGCACGTCAAGGTCAAAGGAACGGCAAGCC
>NZ_JAAHHG010000293.1 GCF_010692555.1 Okeania sp. SIO3B5
CGCTTCACAGGGTGCTGCTTCCTTGGCGGTAGTCTAACGCTTCCCTCCACATCCGTTTAGAGTTTCCGAGTGCCCCCCGGCAACTAATAAAACTGTAGCATATATTCAATTCACTTACAAATAAAATAAAAAGTCGCCCTACAAGGGCGAGGCTTTAAACCCAATTTTTCGGTAATATATTGTAGGGACGTTCCATGGAACTTCTTATTTCTTTTACTTTTTGTTAAATGTTTATTCCCTCTTCCCTCTTCCTTCTTCCCTCTTCCTTCTTCCTTCTTCCTTCTTCCACAGAAACTTGGACATTTATCTTTGTAACAATTTCCTTGATGCTCTACCTATACATCGGGTGGCGATCGCGAGTCAAAGATAGTAAAGGATTTTTTGTCGCCGACCAAAGTGTACCTGCAATTGCTAATGGTGCTGCCACAGCAGCGGACTTTATGTCGGCGGTTTCATTTATTTCTATAGCAGGAGCAGTGTCAATTTTAGGCTATGATGGTTCTTATTATGTAATGGCAGGAACAGGAGGTTATGTACTCTTGGGGTTGCTGCTTGCTCCATATCTGCGAAAGTTCGGTAAATATACTTTGCCAGATTTTATAGGCGATCGCTACTACTCTAATATTGCTCGCATTGTTGCGGTTATTGCTGCCCTCATTATATCCATAACTTTTGTTGTCGGACAAATGCGGGGTGTTGGCATTGTCTTCAGTCGATTTTTGCAAGTTCCCATTGAAGTTGGTGTCATCATCGGCATGGTTATAGTTGCCTTCTTCGCTATATTAGGAGGGATGAAAGGCATTACTTGGACTCAGGTTGCTCAATACTTTATACTTATTGTTGCTTATTTGATACCAGCTATTGCCATTTGTAATATTCTGACAAATATTCCGATCCCACAATTTGCTTTTACCTTTGGTGATATTACAGAAAAATTGAATCAAGTTCAGGTTGACTTAGGTTTTCCAGAATATACTGCTGCCTTCAGCAAAAAAACTATGTTGGATGTTCTATTCATAACTATTTCTGGTATGGTTGGCCTTGCCAGTTTACCCCACGTTATTGTTCGTTTCTATACTGTACCTAATATAACAGCAGCTAGATATTCTGTAGCTTGGGCGTTATTGTTTATTGCCATTTTTTCGACAACTGTTCCTGCTTTAGCTGCTTCTTCGCGATACAACTTAATTGATAGTTTACACAACAAAACTATGGAGGAAGTGCAACAGTTAGACTGGGCGATAAAATGGCAAAATACAGGTTTGTTAGAATTCACTGATAAAAATAACGATGGTCGTTTGCAGTTGACTCCAGATGCAGAAACTAATGAAATAATTCTTGACCCGGATATTATTACTCTCTCTACTCCAGAAGTAGCTAAACTTGCTCCTTGGGTAATAGCATTAGTGGCAGCAGGAGGGTTAGCTGCTGCTTTTTCTACTGCATCAGGTTTGTTATTAGTGATTTCTAGTGCTATTGCTCACGATATTTACTACCGCCTAATTAACCCTGAAGCGTCAGAGTCACAAAGATTAATGGTGGGCAGAATAATGGTAGTATTGGCGATCGCCTTTGCTGGTTATTTCGGCATCAACCCCCCTGGTTTTGTGATTGAGATAGCAACTTTGGGAGTTGGTGTCGGTGCTGCTACTTTTTTCCCAGCAATTATTTTGGGAGTGTTTGACAAACGCACTAACCGGGAAGGAGCGATAAGTGGTATGATAGTTGGTTTAGTGTTTACTACTATCTATATTATTGGTGTAAGATTTTATGGAATGCCGACATGGTTTTTGGGGTTGTCCGATCAAGGTATTGGTACAGTGGGAATGTTATTGAATTTTGTTGTGACTTTGGTAGTGTCTCGAATGACAGTTCCTCCACCTTTAGAAATACAAAAGATGGTAGAAGAATTGCGATCGCCTCTAGGTGAAGTCAGGAGTTAAATTATTGCTGTTCTGGTCTGTGGATCATTCCCGAAAACGTCCCCTACTGTGGTATAATGAAAGGCAGTGACTTCTTCCCTCGGAGTTTTAGCTAGGGTTTGCTGAAAAAGTCTTTTAGTAGCGGTAGGAGACAACCCACCCCTAGCCCCTCCCAGGAGGGTAGGGCTGTTTCATTCTCAATAGACATGGGGACACGGAGACACGGAGACACGGAGACACGGGGATAGAGGCTTTTAAGTGGCGTTGAACCAAATATTCTCTCAGAGCTTAAAGACGCGTACTTTGCTGAAAAATCGGCAAATTTTGGCAAATTTCACTGTTCCACTATCCTCTAATTTCCCGTTTTCCCCAAATCCTTAATCTTCAATACTTTAAAACAGCCCTGCCTCCCAGGAGGGGAGGGGAAGACAGGAAACAGGAGACAGGAGTTATATCATGTCCGAAAGTGTAAGCATATTTGATATCAACTACGGGAGCAAGATGCTCCCACTACTTACTTAATAACCAGAAATTTTCCTCACTTCCTCAACAGTCAAACTAAGAATTTTTGCTACTTGTTCCACACTCATTCCCGTTGCTAATAATTGAGGAATAGCATTTCTTCGTCCTTGCTCTGCTTGTTCTGCTCGTTGGCGTTCTTGTTCTGCTCGTTGGCGTTCTTGTTCTAATTGCTTGGCAAGGCGATCGCCACGAGCTTTTTCTATTTCTTTTCCTTCTGCTCCTGTTAACAACAAGTTTCCTTCAGAGTCCCACCAGCGTAACCATGATAGAGTTTGATTTTGATAGGAACCTTGCCATTTTCCTAATTCTATTCCCAGGGGTTCGATAAAATAGTGACCGCGTTCATTCGGAGACATCTGGCGATAAGAGTTATCCTCTAAATAATACATTTCTAAGTTGCCAGTTTTCACGATATATATTCCGTAGTAAGCTATTTCTATAATCTGTTCGTAAACCCAAAATTTTCCTGGTTTTGTTGTTTCAGCATCTTCAGAAACTGACAAAGGTGTTTTGTCTAATTCTTCTGTTCCATCACCACTGGCAAATTCTATAGCAATTAAAGGTGCTATTTTTTCTTGCCACAGACAATAGGAACGACGAAATTCACCGTTTAATAATGGTGGTACATTGGGAACATAAAACCAGTCTGGTGCTTCTGCATCTTTTTGTGGGGGTTCAGTTTGTCGCCAATAGATACCACTATCTTGCCCGATGGCATAATTTCCATCTGGGTGTCGCTGTTGTAAAATTGGTGCGATGGAATCAGTTAAAAGGATACTTTGGGGATGTTCCTGGAAATTTTTCACAAAGGTGCCGTCTTCATCTGGTAATTGAGTATGATCGAGAAAAGGTTGTGGTATGTCTATTTTTATTTTGGCGTGAGTCATTTCAGCTATTAGTTATCGGTTATTAGTTTATCTAGATTTTACCATAATTACATGGAACTTTACAGCACTTTTCATATAGAATCCGGTTGAATAGTCGTCATTGCGACGATAGGAAGCAATCTCCGCGCACCTCTGAGATTGCTTCCTTCCACTCCGTTACAGTCGCAATGACTTGAATATAGTAATTATCCGGATTTAATATCAGAGTGTTGGGTTAGTTTGTAGTTTGGGTAGAGCGATAGCGTTAGCGGAGCTTATCCATAGGATAAACCCCACCTTTAACGAAGTTAGAAGTCAGAAGTTATTTTTGTAACATAGATAATTGGAGATTATCATAGATAATACCAGATTATAGCCAACAGTTACCGAATAATTAATAATTAAATAATTCTGGTATAAAGCCTCCCCTTTTAAGGGGAAAAAAAGCGGTCGAGGGATGGATGGGTTTCCTAACCATATCCAATCGACCAAGAAAAGAAATAATATTTCCTTATATTCAATTCCGTAACGGTTTTAACCAGAGGTAATTATCAATTATCAATTATCAATTAATAAAACCGATGCTACCGGACATGATATTATGCGTAAGTCCTGACTAAGAAAAATTATGAACAAAAAATTAGCTCATACTATGATACCACAAGCAAATCACGATGAGTTAGCACGACAAAACTTTGTTAAAAGTTTCAGAAATTATCTGTTTGGAAAAATGCGAAATGACTTAAAGTTGGTTTACCAAGAGACTGTCAAACCACAATTTGAAAAAGAAAATCAACGTTCCCCTAAAGATCGTTATGAAATTCGGCGGGAAATGCAGCAACAACCATGTTATAAGTGGTACAGTAGCTGCAAACGTATTACCCAAGAAATGATGTGGGAATCAGTAATTACTACTGTCGAACGTCAACTACCAAATTTGGTGGAATGTGCTAAAGATAGGGAAAAACCCCTGGGAACACTTACCCTAAACCCGGAATTAAAAATTCCCACCTACCAAACTGCTGTAGATATCCATTGTATGCCAGGAGGATATAATAGCGAATACACTCAAGATGACGTAGCGGCAGGTGCTATTTATGACTTGGGAGTTTATGTTGCCACGAGAAACCCTGAGTCTCTTCGTGATGCCAGAAGTCAGACGGTTATTCATAAATTCTTGAAGCAGCAATACCCAAATTTTCAACCAGGGAAAATTCTAGATATGGGTTGTACGGTGGGTGCTAATACTTTGCCTTATGTGGATGCTTATCCAAATGCTGAAGTTTATGGTATCGATCTAGCTCCTGCCATATTACGCTATAGTCATGCACGAGCAGAGTCTTTAGGAAAACGGGTGCATTTTAGCCAACAGAATGCTGAGAAGACTAACTTCCCAGATGAATCATTTGATTTGGTGGTAAGTCATATTTTGCTACATGAAATGCCTGTGCCAGCAATTCGGAATGTTTTCCGTGAAAGTTATCGTTTATTAGCTCCAGGTGGAATAATGATACATCAAGATGCGCGTTTGTTTCGTCATCTAGATTTATATACTGCATTCATCTATGATGAAGAAACAACTAATAATAATGAACCTTTCTGGAGTGCCATGCGGGATTTAGATTTAGTAGCTATAGCAAGGGAAGCAGGTTTTTCGAGAGATAGCCTCATTAACACACTGCTGGAACAAAGTAATGGAATGCAGTCATTCATTATTGTTGGTATTCGTTAATGGATAATGGATAATGGATAATTGATAATTGATAATTGATAATTACCTCTGGTTAAAACCGTTACGGAATTGAACATAAGGAAATGTTATTTCTGGCGTTGGTAATTTGAGGTATGATATCATGTCCGGATAAGAGCGCGATAGAAGTCCATGACCTTTACGCGACCAAAAAACTTTATCCTTCTACTCCTATTTCTTCTTCTTTCTTTCCTCCTGACTCCTGACTCCTGACTTCCCCTCCACCGGAGGGGTTAGGGGTGGGTTGACTCCTAAGTAGTTAAGATTAATATCATGCACTAATTTACCAACGCCTTATTTCTTTATTTTCCTCTTGAAAGGGGAGATTGAAAAATTATATGGTTTTCAGGTCTTCATGCTCAAAAAGTTAGCACTTTTAGCGCATAGTTGGGCAAAAAAATTCTCCCCTACTCCCCTACTCCTTAAAAAAGACTTTTTCAGCAAACCCTAATTATTCGGTAAATAAAAAAGATAAAAAAAAGATGATTCCTAAACAAGCAAAAGGTAAGCGACCAGTTTATTTGGATAATATAGATAACGATAAATTACTGGCAATAATAATGGCATTAGCAGGAGAAGTATCAGTGTTGCGGGAACGCTTGGACACGATTGAAAAGTTATTAGTAGCTAAAGATATCATTTCCTCTGAAGACATTGAAAATTATCAACCAGATGCACAAGTAAATGAGGAACGGGAACAATGGCGAACTGATTATATTACTAGAATACTGAGAGTTATAGAGAATCTCCAATAAAAATGTAGTAGTGCTAAGGCAGCAATTTCTTCTGTTTAAAATCTAGGCAATATTACATCCGAAAATTTTCGGAGTTATTAAAGTAAGTTTTGTATAAGAAAAGTTTGTAGGTAAATTCATCGCTTGTTAAATTATGTTTCTGGTAATTCTATGTAGCATCTAAAGAAAAATATTGAATATAATTGATGTACATTTTTTTTTGGTAATTAGGAGGGGTATGTATGAATTTTCAATTTGTCAAACAATGGGCGACTATTAGTTGCTTTAGTTTAGCTGTAATTTCTGGTCTAATTCAAGATGGTCAGGCTCAACAACGTAAGGCGAGCTTTTTTTGTAGTACTGATGGGGGTAAACCTGCTACTATTGCACGGCTGCCACAACCGAATGGCCAAATTGATCAGAAAACTTTAATTATCTGGGAAACTAATGCTTTTCAAGAGTATCCTGCCGAAAAACGTTGTCTTATAATTTCTCAGAAATTTCAAGATAATCAAGATACGGGTGATTTGAAATTTATTGTTTCTGGTAAAGCAAATGGTTGGCCAGTATTATGTGCTTCTAAAGAGAATCATAATTATATTGTAGATTGTCCTGATTCTAATATTTTGATGACTCTTTTAGCACAGGATAATTCCCAAGAAATAATTAAAAAACTTGTAGAAATAAATACAGGTAGTTCAACTACAGCCCTGAGACATTCATCAGACAAAGTATTGGTAAGTAATGGAAATTTAAAGGCAATTAATGTAGGTAAATGGATGGAGAATTCTCCAGAAACTAATATTCCAAATGTTGATTCTCCAGAGACTAATATTGAAGAAAATAATCAGTGTATGTGGAACTGCGAATGAATTGAAGTCAGACTTTGTTTGTAGTTGGGCTTTAGCACAAAGCAAAATTTGTAGGGTGCGTTAGACGGCTTAAATTTAGAATATAAAAGGGATTTAGCAATCCGTCGTAACGCACCATTTAAAATGTGTAAGTCCACTAAGATAAATTATTTTTTTAACAATAAACGTTAATATTATCTTTGCGTAAGTCCTGAATTATGTAGAGTCTTTTGATAAAGTTTTAGTGTTGCTATGGAAAGTAATATATGCCAGCTAGAGATTCTTTCCACAAAGCCTTTTGTTCTGCCTTAATCAAGCAGGGGTGGACAATTACAGATGACCCTTTGTCTATTGAATTTGAGGATGTTCCGCTCTATATCGATCTAGGAGCAGAACGTCTAATTGCTGCTGAACAAGGTAGTGATAAGATAGCAGTGGAGATTAAAAGCTTTTTGGGTGATTCAGTCATCTCTGAATTCCATACTGCTCTTGGGCAATTTCTTAACTATCGTATGGCATTGTCTGAACTCGAACCCGAACGAGTCCTCTATTTAGCTGTTCCTAACGATGCTTACGACAACTTCTTTAATCGTCGATTTGCTCAAAGAGCGATCGCCATAAATAACTTACGAATAATTGTTTATAATTCAGACATTGAGGAAATTATCAAATGGCAATAGACTATAGTCAAATTATCCAAAATCTTATCAAAGAACAAGCCTCTTTGCACAAGCCTGGCAATGTTCGGGTAGAGACAATTTTCGATACTGAGCATCACCATTACCTCTTAGTACAAGTCGGTTGGACAAGAAATCACTGGGTATATGGTTCTATTTTGCACCTAGATATTATTGATAGCAAAGTGTATATTCAACAGAATAACACAGAGGAATCTGTAGCCGAACGTTTAGTTGAATTAGGAGTTTCCAAAGAAAATATAGTGATTGGTTTCCATTCTCCTTTCAAAAGACAATTTACAGATTATGCAGTTAGCTAAATTTATATTAGTCAGGTAATGAAAGTAAATTTTTCATTCAAAACAGTTAGCATTTTGAGTATATTTCTAACAATTTTATTATTGCCCGTAGAACGAGCGATCGCTCCTACTCGTCACCCTATTTTACCTGAAAAAATAGCGGCAAAACAACTTTGCCAAACTGCTGCAAAATTTACTGTGAAAATTATTTCTGGTGATAGTTGGGGAACGGGAATTTTAGTGCAGAAACAGGGGGATATTTATACTCTGGTAACTAATGGTCATGTTTTGAAAGATCGGGCAGAAAAATTTATTGTCGAAACTGTGGATGGTCAAGAATATCAAGCAAGTTTACTGGTAAATTTTCATCATGGTCAAATAACGGGTAATGATTTAGCTATTTTACAGTTTAATAGTCCGAAAAATTATCTAATTGCTGGTTTGGCAAAGTGGGAAAAGGAGGAACGAGTAATGGCTGTTGGTTTTCCCACTGATGTTAATATTACTAACTCTAATAATGGCGGTTTAACCTGTACTAAATTGGGTGATGTTTCTGAATATTTAGCTAAACCAATGCAGTCGGGATATCAGATTGGATATAAATTAACTATTTTTAATGGTATGAGTGGCGGACCTTTATTAAGTAATAGGGGTCAGTTAGTAGGAATTATTGGTATGGGAGAGCCGATTATTTTTGTTAATCCTGATATTTATCTCTATAAAGATGGTTCGCGGGTGACAGAATCTTTGGCTGTTTCTTCAGAGGAAGCTTTAGATTTTTTATCTAGTTTAAGTTGGGCAATTCCATCAGAAACTTTGGTTTATTTATCTCCTTCTGGATTAGAATTGAATTTAGGTTCTGGAAAATAGTTTTGTTTTGTGGAACAGGCATCTTGCCTGTTCATTTGTAAAAGATGGTACAAGTCGAGTTCACCCGCTTTTTATCCGCCAAGCCAAGAAATAAATTTCTTGGCTCACAGCGGAAGTCATCTAAAGATGACTAAAGGTACGAGATGGTACATAACTCAACAGTCATCTTTCAGATGACTTCAGCTATCAGCCAAGGATTGAAATCCTAGGCGCTCTAGGCGCTCTAGGCGGTTCATGGCAGTTCATGGCGGTTCATGGCGGTTCATGTTTGTCTGAATTTTTGTAGCCTTTTTATCCGCCAAGAAATAAATTTCTTGGCTCACAGGGGAAGTCATCTTTAGATGACTAAAGGTACAAGATGTTACATAACTCAACAGTCATCTCAAAGATGACTTCAGCTATCAGCTAAAAAACTCAATTCTTGGCGATCTAGGCGTTCTTGGCAATCCTTTAAACCAAAAAAAAATAATAATGAAACATATCATAAAACTAACAATCATACTAACAACATTCACCATGGTTAGTTGCGATAAAATACCTTTTCTGAACAAACAACCGTCACAACCAGAACAACCAACTTTTATTGCCACAAAATCAGGTACTCCTTTAAATCCTTTTGCTTTACAGAGATTAGCAAAACAAACGGTGGTAGAGATTGTCAGTGAGAGTTATTTGACCGGAGGTAATAAATATGAGCCTAAAGGTTCGGGAGTAATTATTGGTAGAAAAGATTCTACTTATTATGTGCTAACTGCTAATCATATTTCTGATTTTGATGATGGACTTTCCGTGTTTATTCGTAGTGAAAAACCAGGGGAAGCAGGAGAAGTACAGCCACTAAAATTTATCAAGCGTTACCCACGGGAAGATTTGGCTGTGGTGGCGTTTGCTAGTCTTACTGATTATGAGGTGGCGGTGGTGGGGGAGGCGAGTCAGCTAGATGATAACAATCAAGTTTATGTGGCGGGTTGGCCTGGTAGTGAGAATAGGCAGGGTTTTCAGTTTACTCCCGCTAGGGTTACTAACCCACGAGCAGGAGATAATTTGAATTATCAACCTACTGAACCTGGTGAGGATGTATATAAAGGTATGAGTGGGGGAGCAGTTTTGAATGAGGCGGGGCAGTTGGTGGGTATTCATGTGGGGTTGACGAGAGTTGGTGGAGATGGGGATGGGGTTTTGATTTCGACTTTTTTGCGGATGGTGTCACCGGAGGTTGATGAGGTTTTGGTAATGGGAAATACGGAAAGTCAGACTGTTGCAAATGCTGATAATGTGACTCCATCTCAAACCGAGGATGCTGAAAGTTACTATGATCGGGCTGGTGAACACCGTGAGAGAGGAGAGTATGGACAGGCTATCGCTGACTTAAACCAAGCTATTCAGCTCAATCCTAAAGATGCTGATGCCTACACACGCAGAGGTACTGTTTACTTTCTCCAAGGTGAATATGAAAAGGCACTTGCTGACCTTAACCAAGCTATTCAACTCAATCCCAAAAATGCTGATGCTTACGGCAAAAGGGGTCTCTTTTACCTGATCCAGGATGAATATGAAAAGGCGATCACTGACTTTAACCAAGCTATTCAGCTCAATCCTAAAGATGCTGATATTTACTCACAAAGGGGTGTTGCTTATCGTGTCCAGGGAAAGTATGAAAAGGCGCTCGCTGACTACAGCCAAGCTATTCAACTCAATCCCAAAGATGCTGTTGCTTACACTGGCAGGGGTCGTGTTTACTTTATCCAGGATGAAAATGAAAAGGCGCTCGCTGACTTTAACCAAGCTATTCAACTCAATCCCAAAAATTTTGATGCTTACATTAATAGAGGTGGTGTTTACCTGATCCAGGATAAATATGAAAAGGCGCTTGCTGACTACAGCCAAGCCATTCGACTCAATCCCAAAGATGCTGATGCTCACTATAAAAGGGGTAGTGTTTATTTGATCCAGGATGAATATGAAAAGGCGATCGCTGACTACAGCGAGGCTATTCAACTCAATCCCAAAGATGCTAGTTCTTATATCAAAAGGGGTACTGCTTACGGTATTCAAGGAAAGTATGAAAAGGCGCTCGCTGACTACAGCGAAGCTATTAGACTCAATCCCAAAGATGCTGACTCTTACAATGGCAGGGGTCTGACTTACCGTATCCAAGGAAAGTATGAAAAGGCGCTCGCTGACTACAGCGAAGCTATTAGACTCAATCCCAAAGATGCTGACTCTTACAATGGCAGGGGTCTGACTTACCGTATCCAAGGAAAGTATGAAAAGGCGTTCGCTGACTACAGCGAAGCTATTAGACTCAATCCCAAAGATGCTGACTCTTACAATGGCAGGGGTCGTGTTTACTTGATCCAGGATGAAAATGAAAAGGCACTCGCTGACTTTAACCAAGCTATTAGACTCAATCCCAAATATGTTAATGCCTATACCCGTAGGGGTGCTCTTTACTTTATTGATGATGAATATGAAAAAGCTATCGCTGACTTTAACCAAGCCATTCAACTCGATCCTAAACTTGCTTCTGCCTACTTTTTACGCGGTATGACTTACAAGGCTAACAGAAATATTGAAAAAGCCATATCAGACTTTGAAAAAGCTGCCAACTTACACAAGCAACAAGGAGATCAAGAGAAGTATCAAGACTCTCTGGATAAACTAGAAGAATTACGAGGAAATTAGTATTTGTAGGTTGGGTTGAGGTAACGAAACCCAACATTAACCCAAAACGTCAAGGTGTTGTTGGGTTTCACTTCGTTCTACCCAACCTACTTTTATCGGATTGAACATTTCCCAGAACCGATCTTTACTTCAACCAAAGCATTAATAGCTGCTGATAACTGATAAATGCTATAATTTCCAAAACAACCCAAAACTCAAGCAAAATTAAACCTCAAAAAAGGCTATTATGTCAGCAAAAGACATCTTTCACGATGCAGTACGTTCTGCCCTCGAAAAAGATAGATGGATTATAACTGACGATCCTCTATTTATGAGAGTCGGCGACGTTAATTTCCAAATAGACTTAGGTGCAGAAAAAATCATTGCTGCTGAAAAAGACAATCGCAAAATAGCCGTAGAAGTTAAATCTTTTGTGGCAAAATCCGAGGTTAAAGAATTTCACTTAACCCTTGGACAAATACTTAACTACCGCTCTGCATTAAGAAAAATTCATCCAAATCGGATATTATATCTGGCAATTACCTTTGAGGTTTACGATAGCTTTTTTCGTCGCGAGTTTGTTCAAGATGTCATCGCCGAACATCAATTAAAATTACTAATTTTTGACCCTAATAAGGAGGAAATTATCACATGGAAAAACTAAATTATCCCGAACTGATCCAAAAAATTTTGACCGAAAGTTTCTTGGGAGAAGATATCTGTCCAGATACCGAAGTCGAAGCTGTTTTCGATACGGTGCGCGATCGTTATTTAGTTGTTAATCTAGGTTGGGATGCCCACAAACGAGTATATGGCACTACAGTTCATGTGGATATCAAAGATGGGAAATTCTGGGTACAACAAGATTGTACCGATATCGGGGTGGCCGACGAGTTGTTAGAGGCAGGCGTACCTGAGACAGATATAGTTTTGGGTTTTCAATCTGTCTATCGGCGACAGTTTAGCGGATTAGCTGTCGGTTAGGATTCCATAATTCTATCATTTGTAGGTTGGGTTGTTTGCGTTAGCATTGCATTTGCGGAGCATTCCGAAGGAAAGCATGGAACGAAACCCAACTCATATCAAGTCTCTTTAATTAACTATAATAAATTAGCTATCTTTAGTCATCTTTAGATGACTTTTGCTGTGAGCCAAGAAATTTATTTCTTGGCGGATAATATCATGTCCGGTAGCATCGGAGCGTGTATAAAATTAAGGTGAAAAAAGGAGAAAACCTTCTGCCTCCTGCCTCCAGCATAGCTGCCTTCCTTCCACCAAAGTCTAATTATTCAACCGGACATGAT
>NZ_JAAHHG010000294.1 GCF_010692555.1 Okeania sp. SIO3B5
GGGATGGGGAGATGGGGAGATGGGGAGATGGGGAGATGGGGAGATGGGGAGATGGGGAGATGGGGAGATGGGGAGATGGGGAGATGGGGAGATGGGGAGATGGGGAGATGGGGGGATGGAAATATATTTTATTTATCAATCTCCTGAGTTCCCCTCCCAGGAGGGGTTAGGGGTGGGTTAATTCCTGACCAAGAAATAAGGTCTCAAGCCTCCCCTTGGCTGCGCCACGAGCTGTGGCTCTACAAGGGGATGAAAAAAAGTTGATTCAGTATTTCAAGCCTTGTACTTTAGTAGGAGGTACTGATAACTGATAACTAATAACTGATAACTGAAATGACCGGATTCTATATGAAGCAAATAATTTATGCCAGTTGCTAATCGTGAAAGCCCTCTTGTTCCTAATTTTGAGATTATTATCAACGGCTCACCTTTGCCTGTTGAAGCGAAATTGCACGTCCAACGCCTTACCGTTGACCATGATGTTAATTTACCTGGAATGTTTACACTGGAACTTACAGGTTCAGATAGCCAGGAAGAAGAAACTATCTGGATTGATGACGAAGAACTTTTTGCCATTGGCAATGTGGTTGAAGTTAAGCTTGGCTATGCTAATGATTTAGAAACCCTGATTATTGGTGAAATTACGGGTATAGAGCCAGAATTCGCCTTCGATCGCCTACCTAGTTTAACTGTGCGGGGGTATAACCGTCGCCATCGTCTCCAGCGAGGTCGCAAGACCAAAACTTTTGTCCAGCAAAAAGATAGTGATATTGCCACCCAAATTGCTCAGGAGGCAGGACTCACGGCTCAAGTTGAAGATAGCCAAGTGGTGCATGATTATATTTTACAAAGGTCGCAAACGGACATTGAGTTTTTGCAAGAGAGAGCAAAGCGGATTAACTATGAGGTAGTTGTTGAAGATAAAACTCTATTTTTCCGACCTGTAGGCAATGCTGAGAGCGAAATTTTAACTCTTAGCTTTGAGGATGACTTGATGGAATTTTATCCCCGTCTGTCTTCTATGGGTCAAGTTAGTGAGTTAACAGTGCGAGGCTGGAATCCTAAAGAAAAGCAAGAAATTGTCGGACAGGCAAGAGTAGGGGATGAGGTTTCAACTATGGGGGGACAAAATAGCGGTGCTGCTATTGTTGAAGATGCTTTCGGTACAGCAGTTGCTAAAGTTAGCGATCGCCCAGTGTTAACTCAAGCAGAAGCAGATCAATTTGCCAAAGCTCGTTTCAATAATCTAGCACTAACGTTAGTTACTGGTGAAGGAGTTTGTTGGGGACGTACAGATTTACGGCCAGGCAAAGTGATCAAAATTGACGGGGTAGGGAGACGCTTTAGCGGTCAGTATTATGTTACTGCTACTGTGAATCGTTATCAAGGTCAATCTGGATATCGTACCCATTTTACAGTTCGGAGGAACTCAGTATGAGGTTATTTGACCTATTGATGGATAATGAAGAAAGAGAAGCGATCGCCTCTCGTATTTATGGTGTTGTGGTTGGTGTAGTTACTAACAATGAAGACCCAGAAGGACTAGGGAGAGTCAAGGTGAAATTTCCCTGGTTGAGTGATGAAGATGAAAGCGACTGGGCGCGAATAGCTGCACCAATGGCAGGAAATGAAAGAGGGATTTATTTTTTGCCTGAAGTAGATGAGGAAGTTTTAGTAGTTTTTGAACATGGGGATGTGCGTTTTCCTTATATTATCGGGTTTTTATGGAATGGTCAAGAACCTCCACCGACAACTAATGAAGACGGCCAAAATAATATCCGGGTCATCAAATCTCGTAGCGGTCATGTAATCCGTCTCAATGATGAAGAGGGTAAAGAAACTATTGAAATTGTTGATAAAACTGAAAAAAATAGCATTGTTTTTGATACTGCTAGTAATACGATTGCTATTAGCTCCGATGGAGACATAACTTTATCAGCAGTACAGGGCAATATTAAGCTAGAAGCACAGAATATTGAAATCAAATCTACAGCAGATACCAAAGTTGAATCTGGCGCAGGAATGAATCTTGAAGCCAGCAGCACCATGAATCTTAAAGGTCAAACTATTAATCTTAATTAGTAAAGAGGGAGTAGGGAGTAGGGAGTAGGGAGTAGGTAGTAGGGGCGAATCGCGATTCGCCCGTACAGGAGTAGGGAACCCACCCCTGACCCCTCCCAGGAGGGGAATAATTGAAAATTTATTTGGGAGAATTGATTTTATTTTTTATTATTGGAGATGTCTATGGGACAACCAGCAGCAAAACAAGGCGACCAAATTATTGCAAAAGAGGGAGTAGGGGCGAATCGCGATTCGCCCGTACAGGAGTAGGGAACCCACCCCTGACCCCTCCCAGGAGGGGAATAATTGAGAATTTATTTGGGAGAATTGATTTTATTTTTTATTTTTGGAGATGTCTATGGGACAACCAGCAGCAAAACAAGGCGAGCAAATTATTGCAAAAGAGGGAGTAGGGGCGAATCGCGATTCGCCCGTACAGGAGTAGGGAACCCACCCCTGAACCCTCCCAGGAGGGGAATAATTGAGAATTTATTTGGGAGAATTGATTTTATTTTTTATTATTGGAGATATCTATGGGACAACCAGCAGCTAAACAAAACGACCAAATTATTGCAGTTGATACTCACATTGTCATAACACCGTCAGGAACGCCGACTCCCTTACCTCATCCTTTTTCTGGGATTATCAACGGCAACCTCAGCAGTGATGTCAATATTATGGGAATGCCAGCAGCAACTGTAGATAGCACTGCTGATAATACTCCGCCTCATATTCCGACACCTCCGGGGACTGGCTTTCAAAATCCCCCTGCTAATAAAGGCACGGTCAAAATTGGTAGCCCAACCGTGAATATCAACGGTAAATCAGCAGCCAGGAATGGAGATATTGCTGAAACTTGTAACGATCCGGTAGATGCACCAGTTGGTCAAGTGGTGGCAGTCAGTACAGTTTTTATTGGATGAAAGGGAGGGAATAATGTCTAAACCATTTTTAGGTGTAGGTGTAGGATTTCCAGTTAGTTTAGATACTCAGGGAGATTTCCAACTTGCTAAATATGAGGAGAGTGTCCGTCAGTCAGTCTTAATTATCCTCGGTACTGCCAAAGGTGAGCGAGTTATGCGTCCCGACTTTGGTTGTAGCATTTACGACTTAGTTTTTGAGCCTAACTCACCGTCTACTGCTGGCAAAGTATCCCAAGCTGTTCAGGAAGCGTTGCTGTTATTTGAACCTCGTATTGATGTCTTAGATGTGCGAGTCCAATCTCCATCTCAAGAGAGGGAGAAGATGCTGGTTACTATCGATTATCAAGTACGGGCAACTAATAACGTTTTTAACTTAGTTTATCCGTTTTATCTAGAAGGAGGTGGAGGCTAATGGGGAAACTAGCACCCAAAATCGATCGACGCACAGCAGAGGATATTGCTGCTCAGGTGCAACAACTTCTGGAACAATATACAGGAGAAAATAAACCAATTCAAGGAACTAGGGCAGCATTAGTTAATATATTTGCTCGTTTTTCCGAGATTATTATTGAAAGGCTCAATCAAGTTCCAGATAAAAATTTCTTAGCATTTTTGGATTTATTAGGAGCTTCTCGCTTACCACCCCAACCAGCACGAGTACCGCTGACATTTTCTTTAGCTGCTGGAACGAAGGTTGATGCTGTAGTTCCAAAAAGGACTCAAGTTGCAGCACCTCCAGGGGAAGGGGAAAAAGACCCCGTAATTTTTGAAACGGAACGGGAATTAGTGGTAAGTGCAGCAAAATTAGAGTCTATTTTTGTGCGCGATCCAGAACAGGATTTGTATACTGAGTCCAGTTCAATTATTACTACTCCAGGATCGCTGGGCGTTCCAATTTTTCGGGGAAATCAACCCATTGAACATATTTTTTATATTGGGCATAGCAAACTTTTGGGATTTCCTAATATTCAAAATCTCAAGTTAAAGATTAATTTATCAGAAGCTCTCGGTGAAGGAGGGGAGATAAAATGGGAATTTTGGCAGGAAACTGAAGATGAAGCTGATTGGGAGGAAATTACACCCACAGATGATGGAACTTTAGGTTTGACTCAAAGTGGAGAAAATCGCGAAATTGAATTTACCAATATTAATGCTGTTACCTTAAGTACAGTAAATTCAATAACTAATCGCTGGTTACGTTGCTGTTTATTAACTCCTATTAGTCTTGCCGATCAAGCTCCAACGGGAATGGTACCTGTTAATCAACTACCAGAAATTAATGATATAGAAATTGAAGCTATTATTGGTTTCAGCAATTTATTAATTGAAACAGGATTTACCAATCAATTACCAGTAGATATAACGAAAGACTTCTTTCCTTTTGGTGAAAAACCAAAGCTTGGAGACACCTTTTATTTCGCAAATAATCAAGCTTTTTCTCAGCAAAATACTGAAATTACTATTCAGATAAATTTAACTAATCCAGCATCAGAAAATAATGAAAATGAAGAAGAATTTCCTAAACCCACAAAAGCTTCTAGAAATATCCAACTAAAATGGGAATTTTGGAATGGTAAAATCTGGCAAGAATTAGGAACTGCTAAATTGGAAAATGAAAATGAAAATGAAGAAGCTAGATTCCAAGATACCACCCTGGCTTTTACTCAAAACGGCCAGGTAGGGTTTAACTTATTTGAAAAACCTTATCCAACAACTGTTAACGGAATAGAAGATTTTTGGATTCGTGTGAGAATTATTTCTGGTAACTATGGTAGAGAAGCTCGCTACGAACGTATAGATCCACCACAGAGAAGTACGGAACCACCAGAATATCGATTCATTGAGGCAACTTTTGCCCCGCCATCAATTAACTCAATTACAGTTGATTATACATTAACAAAACAAGAAGAACCAGAAACTCTTTTGACCTACAATGACACAGTTTATTCAGATAATCTAATTCAACATATTAATAACCAAAATCAACTTTTTCCCAAACCTTTAATTCCTTTTCAGAAAACAGAAACTGATAAACCAGCTTGCTATTTTGGCTTTACTTTACCCCCTGGCCGAACAGATTTTCCCAATCGTACTATTAGCCTATTTAACAGTATGGCTGATGTGAAATATGGAGAAAAATTAGTACCACTTTCCCCTAATAAAAGTCGAATAGTTGGAGCAGCTAACTCAACTGTTACTCATAAGTTTTGGCTAACTAATAATACCTCAGAATCAGTGCAATTTGAATTGACTGTCTTGGGAATGAATTGGAATACTAATGTGCAGAATTCATTAGAAGTAGAAGCTGACTCAGTAAAGGAGGTAGAAGTAAGCGTAGAAATTCCAGATGATGCACAATTAGATAGTAGCGATCGCGGCTTTTTACAAGTTAGCCAAGTTAATAATTCATCAATTATTTATAATGCAACATTTGAGACTTTTGTAGGTCAAGAATTGTCGCGAAATGAGCAACTAAAACTATCTTGGCAATACTGGAATGGCAAAGAATGGACAAAACTAACAGTAAGAGATGAAACAGAAAATTTTACCCGTCCGGGTTTAATTGAATTTCTCCCACCAGCAGATTTTGCACTAAGAAAAGACTTTAATTTACCTCCCCATTATTGGCTGAGAGTTCGATGGTTAAGTGGTGATTACGAAGTTGAACCTAGACTAAAACAAGTCTTACTTAACACCACAATGGCAGTCCAAACATTGACTATTCAAAAAGAAATTCTTGGCTCTAGTGATGGGAATGAAAATCAAAAATTTAAAACAACTAAACAACCAATTTTAGCAGGTCAACAGCTTGAAGTTCGGGAACCAGAAATACCTTCCGTTCAAGAACAGCAAAAAATTGTTCTCGAAGAAGGGGAAGATGCTATTACTTCTATTTCTGATGCAACGGGAAGACCTAAAGAAATCTGGGTACGTTGGCACCAAGTCAAAGATTTTTATCAGTCAGGAACTCGCGATCGCCATTATGTGCTTGACAACCTTACCGGAAAAATTACTTTCGGCGATGGACGCAATGGATTAATTCCTCCCCCTGGTAGAGGCAATATCCGCATAAATCGCTATCAAACTGGCGGTGGGACAGCCGGAAACAAACCATCTGGATCAATTGTCCAACTCAAAACCACAGTCCCCTATGTGGACAAAGTAATTAACCATCAAGCAGCAGCAGGAGGTGCAGAGGCAGAAACCCTCAACTCCCTCATCGAACGCGCACCCAAGGAAATTCGTCATCGTCAGCGTGCTGTCACCCTAGAAGATTACGAAGACTTGGCCAAGCTTGCTTCACCAGAAGTGATTAGAGCAAAGTGCATACCACTTACAAACCTAAAAGTCAACCCCCTAGATACTGGAGAATTATCGGGAGCAGTCAGCGTTATTATTGTACCCCGCTCAACTGAAGCTAAACCCTTGCCCAGTTTAGAATTAATTAACCGTGTTCAAGACTACCTGGAAACTCATGCTTCACCAACAGTTAATATCTCGGTGGTAGGTCCTCTCTATGTCCGTGTCAGTATTACTGTAGAAATTGCTTTAACTTCGCTAGAAGGAGGCAGTCAGGTAGCACAAACAGTGGAAGAAAAATTAGCTAGTTTTCTGCATCCTCTAACTGGTGGTTTTGAGGGGATGGGTTGGGATTTTGGTCGCGAACCCTACAAATCTGATTTTTACCGACTTCTGGAGGGGATAGCTGGAGTCGATCATGTTCGTAATTTGGAGGTGGATGAAATGGAAGAACTAACAGGTGCTAAACAGACAGGTCGCTTTTTAGTGTATTCCGGCAAGCATGAGATTAGTTTAACATTTGTTGAATCTTGAGGAGGAATTAATTGTTATGCCAATAGAATTGCCTAATCTTGATGACCGGACTTATGATAACTTGGTGCAAGAAGCGCTGAGTATGATTCCCACCTATGCGCCAGAATGGACTAATCATAATCCTTCTGATCCAGGGATTACTTTAATTGAGCTGTTTGCCTATTTAACAGAAATGCTGCTTTATCGGCAAAATCGAATCACAGATGATAATCTGCGGATGTTTTTGAAATTGCTCAACGGACCTAGTTGGGAACAGACTAGAGATTTACGAGAAGAAGTGGAATTGGCCGTCTTAGGAGTGCGCCAGCGTTATCGTGCTGTCACCTGCGAGGATTTTGAAGAATTAGCCAAAGAAGCAGATGCTAGAAAAGAAGCAGATTCTAGAATAGCTAGAGCTCATTGCGTACCAAAGCGCAATTTGGAATCAGACCCCCTGGATCAATCTGGAGAAAGTCCCGGACATATTAGCGTGATAATTGTTCCTGGTATAGCGATCGCTCCTCAGATTTTCTTCTTTGATGGAACTTATACAGACTACACCCAGACAACACAAGTAAACAATGAAACGCCCTTAGCTCTCAATAGCGCTCCTGAGCATTTTCTCTATTTGGGATTAACAACAACATTTCGCTCTGTTGAATTCCGGTTTGGAACACCAGGCACAAATTACCAACTCAAAATTGAGTATTTTAATGGCTTGGAATGGGTAGAGATGACTGTTGAACGTCACTCTCTAACAGAACAAACATCCAATTGGAATGAAAATGGTTTAATTCAGTTTAATATTCCGGATAACTGGGAACAAATTGATATAAATGGTACAACAGGATATTGGTTAAGAGTTTCAACTGAGACGAACCCTAGTCAAGTTGCACAAGTATTACGAATTCAGATCCAGCATAACTTGAAGCAGGTTGTCAAAAACTATCTTGAACCCAGACGTTTATTGACTACTGCTGTTCATGTTGTTGAACCACGCTATGTCAAGATTCGTGTTCAGTTAACTGTGGTGATGAAACAGGATGCGCCAGAAGCAGAGGTTCAATCAAAAGCCTTCAAAACTCTACAGGATTTTTTCGATCCGTTAAAAGGAGGAACCGAAGGAAAAGGATGGCCTTTTGGTCGTAATGTTTATATCTCAGAAATTTATGAACTGCTTGATAGCGTATCTGGAGTTGATTATGTAAAAAAAACTCAGGAGGTAGAAACACAAGAGGAACTTGATGAAGTTCAACTAATTGATGAGTTGGCAAGTGGTGAATCTGAACGTCTCATCCGCAATGTTAACGGAGAATTAATTGGTATACAAATCAAGTCCCATGAACTGGTTGAAGCTGAGATTGATTTAATCGTAGAATAACCGATAAAATCAGAGTTATAGTGGCGTGACACACCTAAAAATGTAGATTGGGTTGTAGCTTGCTTCCGCGTAGCGGTACGGCAGCGTTAGCGTAGCTTCCCGAAGGGAAACCCAACAAAACCTTGCTAATGTTGGGTTTATCCTACGGATAAGCTCCGCTAACGTCCCTCAACCCAACCTACACTTATTGCACCATTTTTTAGATGTGTCAGTCCAATAGTTACCGTTCTACTAAACTTACCCAAACTTACCCATGCGTGATTACATAAGCTTTGGAGTTAGCTTCCTGCTTCACAGAAGACCACCGACCGCAGTCTGTAACTTATCTTCTCCACAGGCTTAAATTCGCTTGGAACTCAAGCTACTGATTCACATAGTTTTTCAGGTTGACAGCAGCGTTAAAATCTCTATCAGCTTCAAAACTGCATTCACTACATTCATAAGTTCTCAAGTGCAATGGCATTTTCTGTTGATGCCCACAGTTTGAACATATTTGAGAACTTGGATAAAATCTAGGAGCTATTACTAATTCACTGCCGTACCATTCACATTTGTATGTAAGCTGACGCTTGAATTCATAAAACCCACAGTCTGCTATGGCGCTTGCTAGTTTATGGTTTTTCAACATTCCACTTACATTTAAATCCTCAATTACTATGGTGCTGTGGTTTTTAGCTAACCATGTTGTGAGTTTATGTAGTGCATCTGCTCTGATATCGGCTACTTTTTTGTGAATCTTTGCTAGCTTTTTTACTGCTTTGCGTCGGTTTTTGGAGCCAATAACTTTTTTGCTGACTGCACGTTGATGACGAACTAATCTTTTTTTTGCTTGTCTATAGGCTTTGACATTAGCAAATTTGCTGCCATCAGAACAGGTTGCTAATGTATTTATGCCTATGTCTACACCAATAGCTTCTTCAACTTTTTCTGTTGGAGCTGGTTCAATATCATATTTAAAACTGATGTACCAACTATCTGCTTTTTTTGTTAGCGAAGCTCCTCTGAAAGAGGCTATTCTGACATTTTTTACTCTGCAATTCGGTAAGATTTCGTATGTTTTTACTATTCCTATTCTGGGTAATTGTATGTAGTTTCCTTGAATAATTTTGATACTTCCTTCCAAGTAAAAACTGTCTTTTCTACCTTTTTTCTTAAAGACCGGAAAACCACGGCTCGGAATAGTTAGAAAGTTTTTAAATGCTCTGTCTAAGTCTCTTAATGCTTGTTGTGGGGCACATTTAGACACCTCATAATACCAAGGATTAACTGATTTGACTTCAGCTACTAAACGTTTATGCAGGGTGATGGCGCTTGGGCGTTTTTTAGTTTCTTCGTACTCTTTTATACAGGTTGCTAATCCCCAGTTATAAGCATGACGGGCTACACCTGCGTGTTTAGCAAGTATTGTTTTTTGGTAATTGTTAACTTTTAATTTGGTCTTGATTGATTGCATTTTAACTGGTAAGCCATAGAAAGAAAAAAAGTTTTTAGGTAGTTGTTTTAAGGAAAATTATAATGTATAATAGCAGATAATCAGCATATTTTTAAGACTTCTTAACATTTGTCTCAATAGTTACCCTAATCTTGAAAAATAAGGAGAAAGCTAATGTCATCCAAAGCCAGGCGATCGCCTAGTCAACTTCTAGATTATTTTCCCCTAATCCATCACACCGAGCCTTTTCTCGGTCAATTCTTGCTAGCTTTTGAAAAAATTTTATTGGGTCTTAAGGATGATATTGAATTTCCGCCTCTGAGCCAAGATATCAAGTTTCAACCTCAAGGTTTAGAAACAACTATTGCGGATATTGCTACCCTTTTCGATCCCCAAGAGACACCCGAAGAGTTTTTGTCGTGGCTAGCTGGTTGGACAGCTTTAAGTCTCCGAGCAGATTTACCACCAAGGGTACAGCGTGACTTTGTAGCCAGCATCGTTCAGCGTTATCGTTTCCGAGGAACCAAAGAAAACCTGATACAACTGCTGAAAATTTTTACTAAAGGCGAACCTATTATTAAAGAACCTGTTGTTTCAGCATTTCAGGTAGGCGTATCTTCAACTGTTGGTCAAAATATCTACCTTGGTGGTGGCCCAGCTCACTTCTTCGAGATTACCATAGCTCTACCACGAGCTTCTCCCACAGAACAAGCAAGACAAGAGGCAATAGCTCGTGCCATTATTGAATTAGAAAAGCCTGCTCATACCTATTACAAACTTAATATTGAGTCTCCCAGTATGCAAATTGGCAAATATTCAACCGTAGGGATTAATACATTACTGGGAATTGCTTCTGATATCAAATCCGCTTAATTGGACATAAAAAAATTATCCAATTGTCATAACTGCGCTCATCTTGTCTTATCTTTCTTCTCCTGAATTCTGAATTGCAGAATTGCTGAATTCTAAAGACTTAACCATTCTATGGCTGTTTAACCGGATTTGATATGAGACCTAGTGCAAAAAGTAGGATAGCTTTAGTTATCTAGGATAGCAGAAGGCAGAAGGGAAGAAAGGTTATTGTACAAGCTTTTGAACCTTTTTTAACTGGTTATATCATGTCCGGTAGCACCGTTTGTGTATAAAATTAAGGTAAAAATGGGAGAAAACCTTCTGCCTCCTGCCTCCTGCCTCCTGCCTTCCTTCCACCAAAGTCTAATTATTCAACCGGACATGATATTAGTTATTTCCACCATCCTGCACTAGCAACTGATTTTTTATTGGAGATACAAATTATGACTGAAATTAAACGTTTGAACTATTTTACATCCCAATTTTTAGTAGAAAAGGATTTTAGTGACGAACAAGATTACCATCGCCGAATGCGCCATCTGCATAATCGCTCCCTGCATACTTGGGGTGTGGTAGAAGGACTAGAAATTAATAAATCTGGAGATAAACAAGTCTCAGTTAATAATGGGATGGCTATTGATAGTGAAGGTAAGGAAATAGTTGTTCTTGATGAGCAACCTGCTGACATAAAAACCATCAGCTTATCTGAGTTTCCAGCAGGAAGTACAGTTTATATTACACTTGCGGCTCAAGACTTCGAGGATGAGGAAGACCGCTACACATTGGGAAGTGAAATCAAATATACTCGTACTACTGAGCGTCCTCAACTGGAAGCAAGGAACACGGAGCCTGCTGATGATGGTGTAGTGATTCTTCTAGCTGAGGTTCAATTGGATGATAGTGGTGTTAGCGCAATTAATAATGATGTCCGTAGGTGGGCTAGTGTTCATATTCCAGCGGGAGCTATATTTTCAGGACCTTTAGGGGAGCAACTGGAGCAACTGGCTCAAGCTCTTGATGACATCTCAACTCTAAAAACACAAATCTCAACGCTACAAGAACGAATCGAAGTTCTAGAACAAAACGGTTCACAAGGTCCACCGGGTCCACAAGGTCCACCGGGTCCACAAGGTCCACCGGGTCCACAAGGTCCACAAGGTCTACGAGGTCAAGGTCCACCGGGTCCAGAAGGTCCACCGGGTCCAGAAGGTCCAGAAGGTCCACAAGGTCCACAAGGTCCACGAGGTCCACAAGGTCCACAAGGTCCACGAGGTCCAGGTTGGCGTCCAGGAGATCCGCTAGATCTACGAGATACGCTAGATCTACGAGATACGCTAGATCTACGAGAGCCACCAAGTCCACAAGATCCACGAAATCCACTATAGACATTATAGCCACTAAGTCCACTGAAAAACTTCTTAATGGAAGTTCTTCAGCGGACAAAATAGGTTCTTTACTTTCTTCAAATATGCTGCGGATTTCTTCTTTCAATTCATACATTTGACTCAGAATTTTTGAAACTTCTTTGACGATTTACAGCTTGTTTTTTTTGTAAGCATTTAGGTCTTCTCCATTTTTCAGTAAAACATACTTGCTTTAAGTCTCTTAACTCATCCATTAACAGAACAAGGTGAACCTTATGGGCTATCAACTAGCAACCAAAACCAAAACTACAGAAGCAAACCATCAGCGAAAGGCTCCAACAGCTACTCAACCGCCGTTGTTCTAATCTAATTCGCCCCTTGTCTTGCAAACGATCTGCTAATTTACAAGCTAATTCTACGCCGCTATAACCACCCCCAGCGATGGCGATCCGAATTTTTTCTCGGTCTGATGCTTCTAAAACTCGTAA
>NZ_JAAHHG010000295.1 GCF_010692555.1 Okeania sp. SIO3B5
TGGAGCGCGCTTTTAGACCATCTGAGAGTAAATCTCGTTTATGCGGGTGCTAAGAAACAGAAAGCCCCTAACAGTGATGTTAAGGAATCCCGCGCTGTCTCGTAGAGCAGCGTCGGGAGGATGTCAAAGATATTACTACTTAAGCATTACAACGTAATTTTAGTCATTGCGATCAACAGGGTTAGATATTAGTACTTACGCATTACAACGTAATTTTAGTCATTGCGATCAACAGGGTTTGCGGAGTATTCAGGGACGGAAAGCAATCTCAAATCCTACTTTTTCGTACCCCATGTGTAAGTCCTGAGAAATAACAGTCGTCATTACTGCATTTGACTGATGATATTAAATCCGGTAGCATCGGTGTAATAAGATAGTGAATCAGAATCCAGCAATTCTGCAATCCAGAATTATTTCCGCTCTAGGTGAAGATGGAATCTTTTTTTATACAAAATTAAACGGATTTGATATGAAATAGCTCAAACAGCAGGATATTAATAATCAAGCTTTTTCTTCTTCCTTCTTCCTTCTTCCTTCTTCTTTATTCCCTCCTGACTTCCCCTCCCCTCCTGGGAGGGGCTAGGGGTGGGTTGGGAGGGGGAGGGGCTAGGGGTGGGTTGACTCCTGACTCCTGACTCCTATTAATACCATGCACACTCTTCAGCAACACCTAAAATCCATTTCCTATCAAGATAAATGATGACCAATAGTAAGGATTACTTGCTTCTTTATCCTTTCCAGTAATCATATTTATTTGAGCTTCCCGCAATGCTTCTGTTTTACTTTTTCCTTCTTGTAATACTGTATAAAAAGTATTCATTAATTGAGCTGAATCATCATTAACTCGCCACAAAGATGTAACTATTGTTTCAACTCCAGCATTTTGCATCTGATAACCAAAACCGACTATTTCTTCCCCATTACCTATTTGTCCACCAATGTTAGTTTCAGAAGCACTTAATACGACTAAATCTACATCCGATAACGACCAACTTTCCATATCGCGCAGAGTTACACGATCGCCATTTCCAAATAATATAAAAGAATCTTCTGGTTTCCCATTTCCTGTTTCTCCATTTAACAAGACAACGGGGGTATCTAAATGTACAATATTGTAGTCATTAAAACTACTAATTGTTGTTTCAGAACTAAATTCGTTGTTAACAAGTTTACGAGAGTCAGGAATTGTTTCTGTTAAATTTTCGACTAATTTTACTGTCGTTGGTGTTAATTCAACTTGACGAGTTCCAACCTGAACTTGATAATTACCTTCGGTTAAAGCTGCTGCTAATAAACGGAGTTGATTCTTAGGTTGAGTCTCAAAATTAGTTAGATTAGCTGCAATTATATTATTCACACCAAAACTTTCTACTAACCATTTTTCTCCGTCATAAAGTGCTGCTAAAGGAAGATAACGTAGTTGATTATCTGGTGCATAAATAATAGTATTAGTATTTGCTTTAATTAACTCATCTTCTATTGGCTTGATTAACCAATTATAGAGTTTTTCCGCAGAATCTTTGACATCTCCAGCCGGAGTCAAAATTGTTAGCCGAAACTCAGCGATCGCTTGTTCAATTTCTTCTGCTTTTACTTCTACATTTTTGTGTATTGGGTCGCCTTCTGCTGTGATTAATATTAACTCTAATTTATCTGCCAAGATTAATGGATAAAATAGCACTGTTCCAGGTAATTTTTGTAACTTTGCTTGCAAATTATTAAATTCTGGAAAATCCGCTTTTAAATTATTTTTGTCAATCTCTCGTTCTAAAATATCTGTTGTATCTTCAGTCAGAATTTTTTCTTCAGCAGCTAATAGTTTAACTCCAGTTGCTGTTGCTTCATTCCCCTTAATATTCCCTAGATAATTATCTAATTCTTGAATTTTCAACAAATCTAAAACTTGTTGAGCTTCTACAATACGTCCTTCTTGTAATAATAAACCTGCTAAATTCCGATAAATTTCTTCAGGTTTTTCTAAGAAACTTTTCTGACTTTCCTGACTCCGCATAGCTTCATTCAAATTAACAGCTTGCTTATAAAAAACCACTGCTAATTCAGGTTTTTCCTGAGCTACTAATATTGTGCCTAACTGCCCATAAATTTTACCCTCCTCAACTGTTTTTTCACTCTCTTTATATATTGCTAATGCTTGCTCTAAATTTTCTAAAGCTTGGGGATATTGTCTGAGTTGATATAAAGAATTTCCTATTCCTTGATAAGCTATAGCAACAGCATTTTTATCTTCTTTTTCTGGTAAATTTTCCAAAGCAAGTTTATGATAATTAAGAGCAATAGAATAATCGCCAGAACTATAATAAACTTCACCCAAAGCATTCAAATTTGCAGCAATAACCGACTTTTCTCCTACTTCCTTATTCACAGGCAAAGCTTTCAGTAAAACTTGCTTGGCTTTAGCATTTTCACCCAAACGGTTATAAACTTTCCCTAAACCAACAGTAGTTTTACCTTCACTCCCCTTATCTTCTGCTTCTTGATAAAAAGCTAAACTTTGTTCATAAATTGATTGTGCTTTAGTATTTTCTCCTGCTTCATAATAAGCATCACCCAAATAATTCAAAGCCTCTAATTGAGCAGTTTTATCCTCCGCAACTTTAGCAGCTTCTAACCCTTTTTCATAAACCTCTAATGCTTTAACTTCTTCTCCTTGCTTTTCATAAATTTTCCCCATAAAACCATAAATTCGCCCCACACTTCTTTGGTCGCCAATACTTTCTAACATCGCCACAGCTTGCCCAAAATATTTCAGAGCTTCAGAGTCTTCACCCTTTTCCCGATAGACAAAACCTATATTATTTAATAACCGACCAACTCCAGCATTATCATTAATCTCTCTACGCACAGTTAAAGCTTTTTGATATGTTTCCAAAGCTTTGTCATAATTACCCATCCGAAAGTAGACCACCCCCATATTATTAAGAGTACGTCCTCTATTTCGGCGATCGCCCACTTCTTCACGAATAGTCAGTGCCTGTTCATAAAATTCAAGTGCTTGTTCAAGTTGCCCTTGACTAGCCTTAACTACAGCAATATTATGTAATGATTCTCCTTCATTAGGCCGATCCTTCACAGCTTGAGAAATATCTAAAGCCTCTTGATGTAGATTTAACGCTTGGGAAAATTCCCTCTGTCGTTGATAGGTAAAACCAATCAGGTTCAGAGTCTCCGATATTCCTGGGCGGTCGTTAATTTTTCGGCGAATAGTTAAAGCTTGTTGCAAAACATCTAAAGCTTGTACATATTCCCTTTGGTTAACATAAACATCCCCAATATTATTCAGGGTTTGGGCAATTTCGGCTTGGTCCCCCAGCTCCTTACGAATTGCTAAAACTTTTTCGTAGCTTTCGAGGGCCTCATCAAACTTTCCTGTCCGAAATTGTTCTACACCTGTTTCAAATAACTTATCTGCTTCTGCCTCTAAGGCAGAAGATGCTGGTGAACTTTCCACTTCAGGGTTTTGGGCCAAGACATTCGGGATATTTGTGATGATGGATACTGGAAAAAGAATAATAGCGATCGCGCTCAAGTAACTAAGGTAGAGATAGGAATTCTTCATTGTAGGAGTCCTCCTAATTTACAGCAAGTGGTAGATTTTGGATAAAACTATAACTTAAATAGCACTCAGCATTAGGACTTTTTTTGACGTTTAGGAGGAGATAAGCAACCTCTCCTAAGCTATTCGGCGCAATAGTTGCCAGGAATTTAACCCAAGGTCAAAAAGCTGAAGTGCTGTTTGCAGAGCATTCCGGTATGGAAAATGTTGATAGCTGATAGCTACTTAAAAATCATAGAATCTTAATCTGGCCATTTAGCATTATCAAAATAATTGGGTCTAAAACCCCGCCTTTGAAGGCGAAATATTTTTGGAGCCTTGCTCAAATCCCCTACTTCCCCTCCTGGGAGGGGTTAGGGGTGGGTTGGGAGGGGTTAGGGGTGGGTTGGGAGGGGTTAGGGGTGGGTTGGGAGGGGCTAGGGGTGGGTTGGGAGGGGCTAGGGGTGGGTTAACTTTTGACTTTTGACTTTTGACTTTTAACTTTTAACTTCTGACTTTTGACTTTTGACTTTTGACTTTTAACTTTTAACTTCTGACTTCTGACTTCTGACTTTGTTAAAGATCTTACCCTATATCCTCTTAAAAGATATTTTGTACTATTTTGTCTATCTCAGATTCTACTTACTAGAAAATTTTGTGTCTTAGAGAGTTGATTTAGGATGAGTAAGACCTATACTGATTTTTAATCAAAAATTTTCAGTGTAAAATAATAACTAAGAAACTATAGAAATAAATGAAATGATAGGTTTATTTGCCTTTTTATTCTTTTTTTGTCAGAAAAATAACTCTGAAAATCGCATTTTTACATTGCCAACAAATTTCACTGAAAAATAGGAAATAATTTTGATGATAATTAGAGTACTGCATTCAAAAGTTGTCAACAAGATTTTCTGATAAATTTATATTGTATGACAGTCAATTTTGATTTCCCCAATTCTTTATTCAATTTGTATTAAAAATGAACAGTAATGAAAATCGCAAAAATAAACTTTTTAATTTGTTGATCAATGAGCTTCCCGATCAATTTACAGGGAAGTTAGAAGTAAAAGGTTCTCAGAACAGTTGGATGATCTTCTTTTGTGTTGGTCGTCTGGTTTGGGCTGCTGGTGGCGAACATCCTAACCGCAGGTTTCATAGGATTTGGAATCAATTTTGCCCGAATATTTCTCTGACTAATATGAAGTTACGAGAACAGAACGATATTAATGATTATTACTATCACCTTCTCTCTATTTTGTATAGAAAAAAAGTCTCAAGTATCAGCCAACTTAAAGTAGTTGTTATTGAGAATATCAAAGAAGTTTTATTTGATATTTTACTACAGCAATCACAAGAACTATTAGCTTATAACCTATCTCCAAAAGGATTAGAAAAATCATTAATTTTAATGTCTGCAATTATTCCTCCTGAAGCTATAATTCCTTCTCTTCATAAATCATTTTTAGCATGGCAGCAGTCTAATTTAACTGAATATTCTCCTAATTTAGTTCCTGAAATTATTAAACAAAAATTGTTACAACAAATAGCTAAAGCCAACTCTTATAAAGCAATCACTAAATTAGTTGATGGTCAAAAAAATCTCCGAGAAATAGCTATTTTGATGAATAAGGATTTGCGTCAATTAACTTTATTTTTAATGCCTTATGTGCGTAATGAATTAATTACTCTTAAATCAGTTCCAGATAAACAACGTATTGAAGGAAGCCCAGGATTACAGCCAGAACTCAATGAAAAGAAACCTCCAACAAAAATCAAAGAATTAATTATTTGCGTAGATGATAGTAAACAAGTTTGTTATATGTTAGAGAGAATTCTTAAAAGTGCAGATTATAGATTTATCGCAATTAAAGATTCTATTAAAGCATTACCAATAATTATTGAAAATAAACCCGATTTAATTTTTTTAGACTTAATGATGCCAATTGCTAATGGTTATGAAATTTGTACTCAATTGCGACGAGTACCCATCTTTGAGAATACACCCATAATTATCATCACTGGAAACGATGGAGTAGTCGATAGAGTTCGCGCTAAAATGGTGGGAGCCACAGGGTATATAACCAAGCCTCTTGAGCCGAAAAAAATATTGGCAATAGTAAAGCGATATTTACATAATTATCCTCCTAAGTCACCACCTAAGTCGCCAGAAAAACCAGATCAAACAAGCTTATAAGTTATTTGTAATTGTTTAGCTAGATCGAAATTTAACGACCGTAATAGTATTAATCTAAAACTGACTTTAAGGCTAATCTCACTTGAGAATCAGCTTTTGCTGGCAACTAACGAAGGAATAGAAGTTTCAGTTTAACCAAAACAAATATTACTTGAATTCACCACTACATCTACAAAACTGTCCGTCTTTTATTGTAATAAAGTTAAAAATATCTTAAATAGCAATATCAAAAAATCATATTATGTATACTAGATTTTATAGTAGAAAATGTTTGTTACAAACCTTACTATTTTAGACAACTTATGTTATCCACTACAAATATTAATGCTCCGAGTCTAACTAATCGGCTAATCGCTATTAGTAGAAAACAATTTACAGGTAGTTTAAATGTAGTAGCTAGCTCCACAGATAAGTGGAGTCTTTACTTTTTTAGAGGTCGTATAGTCTGGGGTTGTAGTGGACAATATTCTCGACGACAATTACGACAACATATCATACGCTATCAAGTTAAAATTAATCCGATAAATTTACATCCCTTCCAAATTAATAATAATCATAATTACTGGATTTATCAATTATTGTGTAGTTTACTGCAAGAGCAGCAAATTACTAGAGAACAGTTTGACCAGATAATTAAATCAATAGTTTTAGAAATATTATTTGATATATTACAACAGGAAAATCAGAGAAAAATAAGTTATAAAATTGAACCAAATACTAAGAAAAACATCCTGAATTGGCCAATAGTTTTAATTGATACGAAAAGTATTCTGAAAAAAGCAGTAGAAAATTGGTGTAATTGGAGTAATTCAGGGTTAAAACATTTCTCTCCTAACTTTGGGATAGTTTTATCTCAACCAGAACAATTCCAAGCACAAATATCACCCACTCTCTATAATAAATTAGGAAAATTAATCAACAGTCAACGTAGTTTAAGAGATATAGCGAGTAAAACAAAATCAGACCAGTTTCGTCTAGCAAAATTTCTCCTGCCTCATATTCAAAAAGGATTAATTAAGCTGAAAAAAATACCAGATATTCCCGTAATGTTTCCCCACTTACAACAAACAAATCCACAGTTAAGTAAACAAGGAGAATGTAGCCAAGAAAAAGAAAATCAACTTTTAATTGCTTGTATAGATGATAGCCTAATAGTTTGCCATCAAATGAAACAAATTTTCACTGCTAATAGTTTTGATTTTGTTGGAATTAACAGTTCAGTTAAAGCAATCATAACCTTGATAGAAAGAAAACCCGATCTGATTTTTTTAGACTTAATCATGCCCATAGCAAATGGTTATGAAATTTGTGCTCAGATTCGTCGTATTTCAGCATTAAAAGAAACACCAGTAATAATTTTAACAAGCAGTAATAGGTTAATAGATAGAGTTCGAGCAACAATGGCAGGATGTACAGATTATCTCATTAAACCAATTAAAGAAAAACAAGTTCTAGAAATAGTTAATAAATATGTAACTTCTAGTTCTTGCTTGCCTCAAAAACCTATTTCTGAAACCCTAGCTCTACAGTTTTCTTAATAACAATATGAGAATTCAGGAGTCAGGAGTCAGGAGTCAGGAGTCAGGAGTCAGGAGTGGAGAGTAATACCAGAGGTGAAGAAAGATTGTTACAGTAAAATAAATATAGATGCTTAACGGAATTGAAAAATCTTCACTGTTTATTTCTTATACCTACCACCTAATACCTTGAATAGCCAATGTAGCAATATTTTTTGAAAATGGTATTACAAATAATAAGTAGGAGTGAATGGCTATTTGCCCCTACACGATTTTTTTTGTGACGATGTGGTTCATCAATTTGAAAAGCACTGTATAGCAGTCGAAGAAAAGGTTAGAACAAATCAAAAGCTTCAAACTAAGACAACTTCAACAATTAATTATTAATTATTAATTAGGGTTTGCTGAAAAAGTATGAGTGGTAGGAGCCAGAATCGGTGAATCGGTGAATCGGTGAAGTCAGGAGGAATGGGAATTATAGAAGAAGTAGTCAGAAGAATCGTAAAAGTAATTTTCTACCCCTCGAAATGCCGAAAATACGCTCCTAATTGAGCCATTACCACCTAAAAGCTGGTACTCCCTTAGTACCTGAAAAGGGTAAAACCAAAACCAGTCAAGACGCGTGATATTTAATCAGCAAGCCCTAATTATTAATTATTAATTATTAATTATTACCTCTCCTTGAAAATCGGTAATATTCTTCCTTCTTCTTTCTTTCTTCTTTCTTCTTCCTTCTTCCTTCTTCCTTCTGCTGTAAACTCAAAAATCATAAATTCAATATAATCTGATGCTACGAGAATTTATCGTATATGCTTGCCCAGTAGGTAAACTAAACAATCAACTAGAACAATATTTCATCACTACTCGTGCAGAATGTAGCGAAAATGCTGCACATCAATATATGCCTCACTGCACCTTAACAGGTTTTTTTCACGACGAATTAACCGCAGTTCCAATATATATTCAAGCTTTAGATACTGCCTTAAAAAATGCTCTTCATAACAGCCCATCTCCACCTATAGTTGTTGTAAATATAGAGTTAAAAACAGACTTTCATTATCTCCAATTAAAATCAATTTGGCTAGAAAAATTAATTGCTAACTTTGCTAATCTTGCCCACTCAACAACTCGTACCGATGAATTACGTCTCAAAAATAATTTACATCTCAGTTTAGCCTACAAATTCCCATCAGAACAACAACAAACACTAGCAAAAATAGCAAAAAAAATTGTCAATTCCCAAGCCGAAGTATCATGGGAATTAAGATTTTATGAACGTCACCCCAATAACTCTTGGACTTGTCATCAATCTTGGAAACTCTAGTCAAAAAAGCAAGGAGTAGGGGAGTAGGGGAGTAGGGAGCAGGGGAGAAGGGAGAAAGAATCATAGTAGATAGGAAAAACTACTTAAGTTGTCAAAATAAATGCACTTTTCTATACATTTTTTCTCCCGAAAAAGTCGATTCAATACTTATGTATAATTCGTCTATTTTGTCAAGCTTTATGTTAAGAAAGATGTGGGTAGATCATAACCCTTTTAGGGAAAGGTAATTATCCATTATCAATTATCCATTATCCATTAATGAAAAATATCTCTAACCTTTGGCAAAAAATACCCGGACAAATTTACTTATTATTAGCGATCGTTATTTTCGGTGCTTCTAACGCAATTACAAAACAATTAACAGAAATAGGCGCCGAAAAATTTCCTGGCGAAAATCCCATTTCATTTTGTAATGTTTTATTTGTGGGAAATATCTGCGCCTTATTAATTTTAATTATTATCTATAGAAAACAACTAAATCTACGTTATTTTCAACAATTTTCAAGTCAAGATTGGGCAAGTATGTTAGCCGTTGCATTCCTAGCTGGCGCTCTATCTCCTGCTGCCTCATTTGAAGCACTTTCTCGCACAATGGTTAACAATGTAATATTAATCGGACGTATTGAACCTCCCTTAACTTTAGCATTAGCTATTTTCTTGCTAGGAGAAAAAGTTAATCGATGGAAAATTACTGGAGCAATTATTTCATTTGCCGGAGTTATTTTAATTATAGTTTTACAAAGTTTTGGTCAAAACTCAGTTGATTCTACAAATATGATATCTGTCAGTTCAGGAGAAATTTTAGCAGCAATTGGAGCGGTAGCTGCAGCAATTTCTAATACTATTAGCAAAGCACGTCTTCATCGAATTCCCGTAGGATTTTTTAATATTATTCGTAATGGTTTTGGAGGTTTTATCTTCTTTATTGCCGCATTATATTTTTATGGCAGCAGTCATTTTATGGAACTATTTTCACCTTTTTTATGGCAATGGATGTTAATTTATAGTGCAGTTATTGTAGTAATAGGTCAAATTCTATGGCTAAAAGGATTAAGTAAAACCAGTAGTTCTGATGCTTCTATTGCCAGTGCATTGAATCCCATTGCTGGAGTTATAGCAGCCTATTTAATATTAGGAGAAAAACCCATCGCTGCTCACTATATCGGGGGAGCTATTATTTTAGTTGGAATTATATTGAGCCAAGTCGGGAATAAAAACGAAACAGTTATTAATCAACTTGCTGAAAAAGAGCATCCTCAGCAAAGAGAAACAGGCTTAGGATTTAAAGGTTTTTAACCATAGTCAGAATTCAGAATTTAGAATTTAGAATTCAGAATTCAGAATTCAGGAGTCAGGAGAAAATAATAGTGCCGATAATTGAGTAATATCATGTCCAGATAATTAGTGATAAAAAACTTTCTCTTTACTTCTTCTTTCTTCACTCCTAACTCCTGACTCCTGACTCCTGTTCATATTATTTAGCGTTTGACTTTTTATTATAAACTTTTGACTTAATGACCAATACCCCCCTGAATTTGATACCCTAACTAAAATGATCTTGGGAATAGGTAAAAGTAGTGGATATATATATTGGACGTGGAAAAACAGCTCGCAGAGCTTACGGAATCGATGAAATTGCCCTAGTTCCTGGGGGACGAACACTCGATCCAAGTTTAGCAGACACTAGATGGAACATCGGTGGCATTGAAAGAGAAATTCCCATTATTGCCAGCGCAATGGATGGAGTAATTGATGTCAAAATGGCCGTTCTATTATCTGAGTTAGGAGCCATGGGAGTTCTCAACTTAGAAGGTATTCAAACTCGCTATGCTGACCCAGCACCAATATTAGAAAAAATTAGCTCTGTGGGCAAAGATGAATTTGTGGGTTTAATGCAAGAACTTTATGCTGCTCCAATTCAACCGGAATTAATTTCTCAGAGAATTAAGGAAATAAAAAGTCAAGGTGGCATTGCAGCAGTAAGCTTAACACCTGCGGGAGCACTGAAATATGGAAAAGTAGTCGCTGATGCTGGTGCAGACTTATTTTTTGTCCAGGCAACAGTTGTTTCGACTGCATTTCTTTCACCTGAGTCAGTGGAAAACCTGGATTTGGTTAAGCTTTGTCAAGAAATGCCTATGCCTGTGGTTTTAGGTAATTGTGTGACTTATGAAGTGGCCTTAAATTTAATGAAGGTAGGAGCTGCAGGGGTGCTAGTAGGTATTGGCCCTGGTGCTGCTTGTACATCTCGTGGTGTTTTAGGTGTAGGAGTTCCTCAAGCTACTGCTGTAGCTGACTGCGCAGCAGCACGAAATGATTATTACCAAGAAACAGGGAATTATGTCCCAGTTATTGCCGACGGGGGATTAATTACTGGCGGAGATATTTGTAAATGTATTGCTTGTGGCGCTGATGGGGTGATGATTGGTTCGCCTATAGCTAGGGCCGCAGAAGCACCTGGACGTGACTATCATTGGGGCATGGCTACTCCTAGTCCTGTTTTGCCACGAGGTACTCGGATCAAGGTTGGTACTACTGGCACCATCAAGCAAATTCTGCGTGGTCCAGCACTATTGGACGATGGTACACATAATTTATTGGGCGCTCTCAAAACGAGCATGGGCACTTTGGGAGCTAAAAATTTGAAAGAAATGCAGCAAGTTGAGGTAGTTATTGCTCCTTCATTGTTGACTGAGGGTAAAGTTTATCAAAAAGCTCAACAATTAGGTATGGGCAAGTAAATTTACCGAAAAGCGACGTTGAAAGCTATAGGTGTTTTAACCGGGGGATGAAAACAAGTGAGTCGTTTAGACTAGACAACTACTTTAGTTGTCCTGTGCTATTATCTGGATATACAAATGTTTAGAAAAAAGTAAGCAGCAAAGCATGGTATTGGTCTTAGCCGACTGCGTAGGGGCACTTTGACTTGTCCCCAAAGAATATATCTTTGGTCAGCTAAGAATAGACGAAGCAACATGGATTTATCCTGTTGCCTAGTATCTACTTAGAATCCCCGTGACTCTAGTCCGGGGAGTAGTCAATCTGGTATTATCTGAAAAGAAATGCTGGTATTATCTGAAAAGAAATGTCAGAATAGAAATAGCGGAGATGCATGTTTCCGTTCACTCCTCACACCACACTCCGCCCAAGCTCAAAAAGTTTGGGCGGTTTCTTATGGCCATTCGATGAGTGAGTGACCACTTGAGGGTTGATAGGACAAAATCTTTTTGATGGTGACTAGGGTATCACAGATTCAGCATAAGTTACTCAGTTAATTGCTTAATTTTATATATCACATTTATTGTGCAAATCAAGTAAGGTACACATAAATACATAATAAACAAAGGCAGTTATGCTGAGGGCTGAGGGCAGAAGGAACAATTGGATGGGGTTTTTGATCTCCATCAATTGTAGACACCCCCGTTGACCGAAAAATTGGGTTTCAAGCCTCGCCCTTATAGGGCGACTTTTTAGTTGATTATTGTCTATAAATATGTTATTATACTCTTAGTATTCTACTCAGGTTATGAAATCTAGATTTAAGTATCGTATATATCCAACATCAGGGCAAAAACACCAATTGGCAAAGCTATTTGGCTGTGTACGTGTTGTTTGGAATGATAGTCTAGCTTGCTGCCAAGAAAAGTATAAATTAGGAGAGAATAAACCCACTAACTCCGAGTTACAAAAACTGTTTATTACTC
>NZ_JAAHHG010000296.1 GCF_010692555.1 Okeania sp. SIO3B5
ATTTTCGGCATTTCGAGGGGTAGAAAATCACTTTTACGATTCTTCTGACTACTTCTTCTATAATTCCCATTCCTCCTGACTTCACCGATTGCAGGATTGCTGGATTCTACCCCTACCACTCATACTTTTTCAGCAAACCCTAATTAAAAACCTGAGAGCTGACTGCTTATGGCTAAATGCTTATATCATGTCCGGATAATTAGTTATAAAAAAACTTTCTCCTTCAACTCCAGTTCTTCCTCTTCCTTCTTATTTTTTCCCTCCTGACTCGTAGGAAAATAAACTATATTTAGTGTCTTTTCATAGGTTATGAATTTTGTTTTTCAGGCGATCGCCAAGGGGAACCCAATCAGGAGCGCCAATACCAAGAGAGCCTTAAAGCTTAACACTATATATAGCGCCCTTGCGTAAGTCCTGTTAATATTGTTTCCGCGTAACGCACCGATACAAGGGGATATTTGTGCTACTTTTACTGTGCAAATATTTCTTCAATTTGACAAATTTATATCCTAATTTCCAATAGAATAAAAACAGAAATTTACAGTTAGAGTTTATGACTGTTTTTCTGCTTCTCTAACTCAACTCTAAAATAAAGATGTAGTAAACCTAGTTATTCTCTTTATACCATTTGTTGAGTTCATTAATCTCCTTAAGCTCCATATATAATAGATAGCCATAAACAACTGCAAATGGATGCATTAAAAAATTTCTAAAAAATTGTTGTATTATAAGAAGATTTTCCTGTTGAATACTAGAAGAAGATACTATACCTGATAGTATAGGATCAAGAAATAGAGACAAAACCCAGGAAACTATTGCAATTATAAAACCTACAGATAAAAGTGCAAAGAATATCGACCACCAATGACCTTTTGTCAACTCCCAACTGCTACTAATTCCATCTGTTTCAGATTCTAGAACAGTACCATAGAGGGAAAAGAAGAGGCGTACTGACATGTAAAACCCCGGAAAAAGTAGTAGTATCATTCCGAAAAAAACGATTAGATAAACGATAATTTGTGTCAAAATTAATAGTACAAACTTTTCCAGAAGCTGGCTAATTATTTCTCTTATACCTGAAGTCTGGGTAAAATATCTATGAATATATAAAACTTGAGTTCCAAAGAGTAAAGGATAAGTAAGTCCACCAATAATCAGTAAGATAACACTGATTGATGGTGAAGATGGTAAAAGTAATGTAATAGAGGCTATATTAATCAAGTAAGTAGGAGAACTGATAACTAGAAGTGGAAAATATATAGGCCAAATAGAGTCAAGTGTTTTTCCTAACAGACTGCAAGGATCAATTGTTTGAGATTCCATTCTTTTAAATCCTTCGTAATTTCTATATTTAATATCATGTCCGGTTGAATAATTAGACTTTGGTGGAAGGAAGGCAGGAGGCAGAAGGCAGGAGGCAGAAGGTTTTCTCTCATTGTCACCTTAATTCTATACACAAACGATGCTACCGGACATGATATAACGTACTATTTTAGCCTAATTATCAAGATAGCTAAGTCTACTTAAGTTTTATATTATGTTTGTATAATAAATTTTTTGTTTGTAGTTTTGCTCTAGCAAGTCAAATATTTGTCGATTTGTCTTATTGTTCAAACAAAACTATAAGCATAATTATTAGTTATTATATTAGCAATCCTATTTTAATTGTAAGATTTTGGTAATAGTTAGGAATCATAATTTAGAATTCAGGAGTCATAATTTCCAATATTATTCGTAACATTCTTTTTTCAAATTTGTATAATATAATTAGAGGAAAAAATAAAACTATTATCAGCGTTTAAAAAATGTAAAAATTGAGGTTAAAATCTTGAAGCAGTAAAGATAAATGAAACGCTTTTTAAATAATTTTATCTTACTGAAAAATTAAGGTATAAAGCCTCTCCATTTATGGAGAAAAAAATTCCTTTTAGCCAATCCTTCTATTACAGAAGAGTTCATTAATGGATAATGGATAATTGATAATTACCTCTGGTTAAAACCGTTACGGAATTGAAAATCAGGAAATATTATTTCTTTTTTTCCCCTGAAAAGGGGAGGCTTTAAACCATAATTATTTAATTATTAATTATTAATTATTAATTATTAATTATTCGGTAATTATTAAATTCTTAATTATTAATTGTTGAACAAATCTTTCTAGCTCCCCCCATCGTAAGCATTTCCTCCGGAATGCTGCGCAAACAGCTATTAGCGGTCAGCTTTTCCTGCGGAATGCTGCGCAAACAGCAAACCCTATCTAAATTAGAACTTACACAGAGACGCTAGATATAGCGTAAAAAAATTGCGCAATAGTTTTAAACTCTATGCATAGTACCTTTGCGTAAGTCCTGAATATATCTAGCGCTGATAGTGTATATTAGTGTTTAAAGGGAAGTTGAAGAAGAAAAGAATGAAATTGAAATTGGAATGGAATCAGCTAGGCTAGACGATCGCTTAAACAAAATAGCGTTTGCGGAGCTAGGTTAGGCGATCGCCTTAATTAGTATACACTATATATTGTGGTTTGTCTTTGCGTAAGTCCTGATATTTTTAGCGCACGCTTTTAACAAAATCCTACCCCTATGAATAAACAAAATCCTACCCCTAACACTAACATTCCCCCTTACACCTGGAATCGTCCCATTGGCCTCAATTGGGACAACCCTTACACAGTCCGCTACAGTAGTAACCTCGATGACAGTCCTTGGCACGGAATGCCTCTCGGTGGTTTCGGTGCAGGAGCGATCGGCCGCTCCCCACGGGGCGATTTTAATCTCTGGCATCTCGACGGTGGCGAACACATTTATCAAAATTTACCTGCCTGTCAATTTAGCATTTTTGAAGAAACAAAAGGTCACAAACAAGCTTATGCCTTATCTACCGAACCACCATCTGATGACAGTCTCTCAACTTGGCAGTGGTATCCGAAACAAAAAGCAGAATTACAGACTGGTACTTATCATGCTCTTTATCCCCGTAGTTGGTTTGTCTATGAAAACGTATTCAATGCACAATTAAGCTGCGAACAATTTTCTCCAATTTGGGCAGGTAATTATCAAGAAACCAGTTACCCCGTTGCCATCTTTGAATGGGTTGCTCACAACCCCACCGATGAACCCATCACTCTTAGCATTATGCTCACTTGGCAAAATACCATCGGTTGGTTTACCAATTCTGTGAAAACACCGGAAGTGCAAGTGCGAGATGATGGCACTCCAGTTTATGAATACAAACCACGGTGGGGAGAGAGTACAGACAACTTTAATTTATTAGTGGAAGATTTCCATCGTATCGGTTGCACAATGACAAAGTTGAGCATTGCCGATCGCCCCGCAGAAGGAGAAGGTCAGATGGCGATCGGAACTTTTACTAATGCTGCTGTGGAAGTTAATTATCATACACGCTGGAATCCTGTGGGCAATGGAGAGGAAGTCTGGCGCTACTTTGCAATGGATGGCACACTCATAGATGAATACAATGAACTACCTGCAACAGAGGGAGAACAAATTGCGGTAGCTATGTCTGTTCGTTTTACTCTCAGACCGGGGAAAACTCGGAAAATCCCTTTTTTCTTAGCTTGGGATTTGCCTTTGACTGAGTTTAGCGCTGGAGTTTCATATTATCGCCGTTATACAGATTTTTATGGTCGCAATGGGAAAAATGCCTGGTCGATAATTCGTACTGCTATGAAACACTATCAGACTTGGCGCGAGAATATTGAAGCTTGGCAAAACCCGATTTTGCAACGGGAAGATTTGCCTGGTTGGTTTAAGATGGCTTTGTTTAACGAACTTTACGACCTCACCAGTGGGGGGACTCTCTGGAGTGCTGCAGACGATCGCGATCCTAAAGGTCAGTTTGCTGTACTGGAATGTTTGGATTATCGTTGGTATGAGAGTTTGGATGTGAGGTTGTATGGTTCTTTTGCTCTGTTGATGTTGTGGCCGGATTTGGAAAAGTCAGTGTTGCTAGCTTTTGCACGGGCGATTTCAACTGCGGATGATACACCGAGAATTATTGGTTACAATCAAGCATCGGCAGTCAGAAAAAAGGCGGGAGCAACTCCCCATGATTTGGGCGCACCAAATGAACATCCTTGGGAAAGGACTAATTATACCAGTTATCAGGACTGCAATCAATGGAAGGATTTATCTAGTGATTTTGTGTTGCAGGTTTATCGGGATTTTCTGTTGACTGGTGCAGATGATTATGAGTTTCTCTGGGAATGTTGGTCTGCTGTGGTGGAGACAATGGCATATTTGAAGGCTTTTGACAAGGATAATGATGGTATTCCTGAAAATGAGGGGGCGCCTGACCAAACTTTTGATGATTGGCAGTTGCGGGGGGTGAGTGCTTATTGTGGTGGGTTATGGTTAGCTGCTTTGGAGGCAGCGATCGCTATTGGGAAAGTTTTAATTGAGCATCCGAGGGAAATTCCTTATTATCCACCGGAAGGTTTCCATTCTGAGGTTGATAAAAATTCTGTGGATGTTATTAATAATCAAATTTCTGTTTATCAAAATTGGTTGGAAAAAGGATTAGTTGTTTATCAAGAGAAGTTATGGAATGGGGAATTTTATCGTTTGGATAGTGATAGTAATTCGGAAGTGGTAATGGCGGATCAATTATGTGGTCAATTTTATGCTAGATTATTAAATCTGCCAGATATTGTACCTAATGAATGTGCTTTATCTGCTTTGAATACTGTCTATAATTCTTGTTTTAAAAAGTTTCATAATGGCAAGTTTGGCGCAGTGAATGGAGTATTACCTGATGGTTCTCCAGAGAATCCTGATGCTACCCATCCATTAGAAGTTTGGACGGGAATTAATTTTGGTTTAGCTGCTTTTATGGTGCAAATGGGAATGAAGGATAAAGCTTTTGAAATAACTGAAGCGGTGGTGCGGCAAATTTATGAAAATGGTTTACAATTTCGTACCCCAGAAGCTATTACTGCTGACGAAACTTTTCGAGCTAGTCATTATCTTAGAGCAATGGCAATTTGGGCGATAGAATTTTAAATTCAAAAGTCAAAAGTCAAAATTTTTAATTCAAAAGTCAAAAGTCAAAAGTCAAAAGTTAGAATTTTAAATTCAAAAGTCATTTTAAATTCAAAAGTCAAAAGTCAAAAGTCAAAATTTTAAATTCAAAAGTTAGAATTTAGGATTCATATAGAACCCGGTTATACAGTATATGTTTATAATTATATCCACACTTTCTTGCCTTCAATCTCTCCACCTCCCCTTCTCCCCACACTTCCCACCCCCAAATATATGATAAGTATTCAACCGGATTTGATATTAGGAGGTATTTGAACTATTAAATTTTTAAATTCATAATCCCTGTTCCCTGTTCTCTCTTTTCTGGAGATTTCTAATAATTAAAATTATGAAAAAGAATAGCATCCCTCAATATTTCTAACTTCCTTCTTCTTTCTTTCCTCTTCCTTCTTCCTTCTTAAAATTATGAAAAAGAATAGCATCCCTTAATATTTCTAACTTCCTTCTTCTTTCTTCCCTCTTCCTTCTTCCTTCTTAAAATCATGAAAAAGAATAGCACCCCTTAATATTTCCAACTTCCTTCTTTCTTCCTTCTTCCTTCTTCCTTCTTAAAATTATGAAAAAGAATAGCATCCCTTAATATTTCTAACGTAAGTATTTCCTGCGGACTGCTACGCAAACAGCCGTCAGCAATCAGTAATCAGCTATTGCTTTTAGTTTTATATCAAAGCTTTACTAATTGAGGTATAATTTATATTTAACTATAAAAGCTGGCTAAAATTCTATATTCATTAAACATTAAAACCCCTTCCTTTTGCGCTCGAGCTGACAGCTAATAGCTGAATGCTTACTTTCTAACTTCCTTCTTCCTTCTTACTTAATATCTCCAACTTCCTTCTTCCTTCTTCTTCTTTCTTCCCTCTTCCTTCCTTAATATTTCTAACTTCCTTCTTTCTTCCTTCTTCCTTCTTCCCTCTTCCTTCTTCCTTCTTTAAATTATGAAAATAGTTACTTGGAACGTAAATTCAATTAGAACTCGTCAACAACAAGTTATAGAATGGTTACAAACAAATCCTGTGGATATTCTCTGCTTACAAGAAACCAAAGTTATTGACCAAGATTTTCCGCGATCGCCCTTTGAAGAATTAGGCTATCATACTTATATTTCTGGTCAAAAATCTTATAATGGTGTAGCAATTTTTAGTCTTTCCCCAATGGAAGATGTTAGTAGTGGGTTTGCACCTATTTTAGGTGAAGATAAAGTGGGAGATTTTGACATACAAAAACGGTTAATTACTGGGGTAGTAAATGATGTCCGTATTCTGAATCTTTACGTTCCTAATGGTGCTAGTGTTGGCAGTGAAAAATATGACTATAAACTTCATTGGTTGAAACTTTTGCAAGAATATATCAAGATTGTTCTTGACAAATCACCCAATTTGTGTATTTGTGGAGATTTTAATATTGTCCCAGAAGACCGAGATATTCACGATCCAGAAGGTTGTAAAAATTCTGTGGGATTATCCGATGCGGAACGCCAAGCTTTACAAGAAATTCTCAAATTAGGATTAGTAGATGCTTTTCGCCAGTTTACCAGCGAAGGAGGTCACTACAGTTGGTGGGACTATAGAGCAGCAGGTTTTCGCCGTAACCGTGGTTGGCGTATTGACCATCATTATCTGAGTTTGCCCCTTTCTCAAAAAGCCACAAGTTGTATAATTGACAAATCTCCAAGACAATTACCAAAACCTAGCGATCATGCACCAGTTATTGTGGAATTTTAAATCAAGTCAAAAGTCAAAAGTCAAAAGTCAAAAGTAAGAATTTTAAATTCAAAAGTCAAAAGTCAAAAGTAAGAATTTTCAAGTCAAAATTCAAAATTCAAAAGTCAAAAGTAAGAATTTTAAATTCAAAAGTCAAAAGTCAAAAGTAAGAATTTAAAAAAATCAAAAGTTAAAATTTAAAAGAAGGAAACTAACCGAAAATACTGAATATTAAGCATTCTGGCTTTCTTAATCTTTTGGGTAATTTTTTTCAATTAAACTATTAATAACCAACAAAAAATAATTATGTTTTTAGTAACAGGAGCAACCGGAGACTTAGGGCAAAGAATCATCAGAATATTGAGAGAAAGAGAAATATCAGTCCGTGCTTTTGCCAGACTAAATTCTTCTTATTCTGAATTAGAAAATCGTGGAGCTGAAATCTTCATAGGCGACTTAAAAATAGACAAGGATATTGAAAAAGCTTGTCAAGGAATTGAATATATTATTAGTGCTCATGGTGGGGCGAATGATGTTCAAGCAATTGACTACCGAGCTAATATTGAACTGATAGATTGTGCGGTGAAAGTTGGTGTTAAACATTTTGTATTTATCTCTGTCTTAGGAGCAGAAAGAGGATATGAAGATTCACCTACTTTTAAAGCAAAAAGAGAGGTCGAAAAATATCTCAAAGCGAGTGGTTTGAATTATACTATTTTGCAACCTTCTGGTTTTGCATCTAATTTATTACCATTGGCAGAAAGATTTAAAGATACAGGAATGTATCTACTTATTGGAGATGATAAAAATCGTACTTCAATAGTTAGTACAGATGATTTGGCAAAAATTGCTGTGGATTCTGTTTCTGTAGAAGCTGCTTGTAATCAAACTTTGCCTATAGGCGGACCAGAAATTATTTCTAGAGGAGAAATTTCTCAGATATTTAGTAGAATTTTTAACCGGGAACCTATACTTATTAATCCTCCTTTATTTGTATTTGATGGATTACGAAATACTGTGGGATTATTTAATTCTGAGTTACAAAAAAGTCTAGGTACTTTAAGAGTATTATTAGCTAATGAATTTTTCTGCACTCCAGAAGAAATTGAGAATTTAGAGACAATATTTGAGATGAAAATGGAATCTGTAGAAAGTTTTATTCGCCGAAAAATGGGAGATTCAAGAATTTAGAATTTAGAATTTAGAATTTAGAATTACCTCTTTATTTCTCTATGAATGGAGAGGCTTTAGTAAGCATTCAGCCTAGATACATTGGTTTTGCGTAAGTCCTGAAAATCTTAACATTGACATCCTCCCGACGCTGCTCTACGAGACAGCGCGGGATTCCCTAGCATCACTGTTAGAGGCTTTCTGTTTCTTAGCACCGGCCCTCCGAGACTTCCTCCCTTCAGGTCTTACGGTCGCTCCACAGACTGACACTGCGAGTCCCGCAGTCAAAATGTTTATACTTGCATTGATATCTCGATCATGGTGACTGTTACACTCTGGACAATCCCACTCTCTAATATCTAGAGGTAACTTCTCAACGATATGCCCACAATTAGAACAACGCTTTGAACTGGGAAAATATCGGTCAATCTTGACTAATTCCCGTCCATACCATTCAGCCTTGTATTCTAACTGTCTAACTAACTCTGCCCAGTTAGCGCCACTAATTGCTCTAGCTAACTTATGATTCTTGACCATGTTTTTTACAGCTAAATCCTCAACTACTATCATTTGATTTTCACGAATCAGTTGAGTCGTCAGCTTGTGAGTATAGTCAAGTCTTGAGTCTTTAATCTTGGCGTATATTCTCGCTACTTTCAGTCTAGCTTTTTGATAGTTATTAGAACCTTTAGTTTTACGGGAGAGTGACTTGTGAGCTAACCTGAGTTTTTTGTATAACTTCTTGAAATTCTTCGGGTTAGCAATTTTTTCTCCATCACTGGTAGTAACTAAACTGGTAATTCCGCGCGTCAATACCAACTTGTTTGGTTACTGAGTTCAGCTTTAAATCTCTAGGGTCATTGACTCTCAGGGACACTGACCATCTCCCAGAGGGGTCAAGTTTTACGGTAATTGTACTTGGTACACAGTTTTGGGGTAGTTGCCTACTCCATCTGATCCGTAATGGTTCAGGACATTTAGCTAGATAAACTTGACCATCTTTCCACTTAAATGCGGACGAGCGTAAATTCTGCACTACCACCATGACGCTTTTTCTTAAAGTTGGGATATTTGGCACGTCCACTAAAGAAATTGGTAAAAGCTGTTTGTAGATGTCTTAAGCCTTGCTGTAATGGAACACTGCTAACTTCTGTGAGGAAACCTAAGTCATCTTGCTTTTTCCAGTTCGTCAGCATAGCAGAAGTTTGCTTATACCCTACTCGCTCTTTGTTTTCATACCAAGCTTGAGTTCTAGCAGCTAAAGCTCTGTTGTAGATCAGGCGCACACAACCTAAAGTCCTCCGCAACAGACTTTCCTGCTCCGGAGTTGGGTAAAATCTAAATTTGTACGCTTTTTCAACCATCTACTGCAAAATTTTTCAACATATACATTTTAACATATTATGTGTGAAGCTGCAACATTGATTGGCATTCCCATACGACGCTCCCGTTGCAGGAGAGCGCGGGTCTTCTGCCAACATTTAGATAATCAAGTCTAAACTTCTGACTTCTGTGCGGGCGAATGCCATTCGCCCCTACTGACTTCATGTAGTTCTCCCGCCATCGCATACTACACGAAAACCAAAATAGATGTAGAGGAGGCCGCGCCTATTGTTGTAGACGCGAATCGCAGAACGGCAGTCAAAAGGATTGTTGATCCAGGAACCGCCCCGCAGTACGGGATAATCTTCTTTTCCATCATTTTCCAGCCAAGCACTACCATCAGTAGGGGCGCCTTCATAGTTTTGGTGCCAATCATCAGCACACCACTCCCAGACATTGCCGTGCATATCATATAAACCAAAAGCATTAGGAGGAAAACTCCCTACATCTGTTGTTTTTTCTCGATATTTACCATTAGGCGCCTTGCCATAAATATAGTTGCCATCGTAGTTAGCTAACTCAGACGTTATAGTTTCTCCAAAATAAAAAGGTGTGGTTGTACCTGCACGACAAGCATATTCCCACTGACTCTCACTCGGTAGTCTGTAGTTTTTCCCAGTTTTCTGAGATAGCTTTTGACAAAATTCTGTTGCATCGTACCATGAAACACATTCTACTGGACGATTTCCTCCTTTAAAGCGAGAAGGGTTTTTACCCATAATGGCTTGATATTGGTTTTGAGTAATAGGATATTTACTCATATAAAAAGGTTGCAGAGTAACTTCATGTTGCGGACTTTCACTATCACTTCTTTCTGCTTCATTTTCTGGCGAACCCATCATAAAAGTACCACCAGGAATAGCCACCATTTCCAACATCACACCATTACCCAAATCTTCAGTGAATGCTGCTTTGTAGGAATGACTATTAATTTCTTCCCCTTTCATATTTACAGTTATTACGTCAAATTTTTCTGGGTAAGAGTTAAAAACATCAGGAGGCATTTCAGGCCAAATCTTCTTCAAAGCTTCAATAGATATTGCCATTCCCTCCTTTCCTTCCTCTTCATTTGTTCCCTCCATGTGAGTAGTTATCCCCACAACAAAACCTGTTTCTAAATCTACAACAGGTGCCCCACTATAACCTTTTTGCAATTTACCAGTTTCTATTTTTAGCTTCCCAATAGCAACTTCTTCTCCCACATTTTTGATAATATGGAAAGCCTTTTCTTCACCAACTTCAACCATCATTATTCCTTTGATTGTTTTGCGACGACGCACCTTATTTTCACCCCAAAGAAAATAACCAGGAATTGAAATTTTTAAACTTATTTCTTGCTCTTCAGGTAAAATTTTTAATCGTAAAGGAAGAACAGACAAAAGTTCTTGGACTCGCAAAACAGCCAAATCAAAACCCTGAGTATCTCCTATTGCCACAACTTCTGCGGAAATATTATTTACCAATACATTCTCCTCACCACCCACATCCTCAACAACATGAGCGCAAGTCAGCAAATAAGTATAATTTTCTTCTTGATAAAAAGCAAACCCAGTACCAATAACATTTCCTTTCATAGAGTTATCACTAGCACTGGTAATTAAAACAATAGATTTTTCTAACTGTCCATTCATTCCTTTATTCTTTAGTAATATAAAGATTAACTTTCCACTGAAAATTAAAACCAAATTTTACCTCATTCTACTAGCTCGCCTAGCTTGAAAATGTGGGTAAATTTTAGAAAATATAGACCTCTCCCCCCTTTCCAAGGCTGGGGGGGATTTTAGCCTTGGGTTTTACTCACAATTTTAGTTTAGACGAGCTACTGCCTTTAAATCTTACTACTAGACCGAAACAGTTAATTTACTCAGTTATTATTGGTGCGGTGGTAGGTTTATCTAATCATTTGTAAACCCCATTAATTTAACCTGGAAGCCGACCCTAATACTAGACCGAAACAGTTAATTTACTCAGTTATTATTGGTGCGGGGGCAGGTTTATCTAATCATTTGTAAACCCCATTAATTTAACCTGGAACCAGACCCTAATACTAGACCGAAACAGTTAATTTGCTCAGTTATTATTTGGTGCGGGGGCAGGTTTATCTAATCATTTGTAAACCCCATTAATTTAACCTGGAAGCCTACCCTAATACTAGACCGAAACAGTTAATTTGCTCAGTTATTATTTGGTGCGGTGGTGGGTTTATCTAATCATTTGTAAACCCCATTAATTTAACCTGGAAGCCTACCCTAATACTAGACCGAAACAGTTAATTTACTCAGTTATTATTGGTGGTGGGAGTGGGTTCATCTAATCATTTGTAACCCCATTTTAATTTAACCTGGAACCCAGCCCTAATACTAGACCGAAACAGTTAATTTGCTCAATTATTATTGGTGGTGGGAGTGGGTTTATCTAAATCATTTGTAACCCCATTTTAATTTAACCTGGAACCCAGCCCTAATACTAGACCGAAACAGTTAATTTGCTCAGTTATTATTGGTGGTGGGCGGGTTTATCTAATCATTTCTAACCCCATTTTAATGTAACCTGGAACCCAGCCCTAATACTAGACCGAAACAGTTAATTTGCTCAGTTATTATTGGTGGTGGGCGGGTTTATCTAATCATTTCTAACCCCATTTTAATTTAACCTGGAACCCAGCCCTAATACTAGACCGAAACAGTTAATTTGCTCAGTTATTATTGGTGGTGGGCGGGTTTATCTAATCATTTCTAACCCCATTAATTTAACGCGGAACCAGACCCTAATACTAGACCGAAACAGTTAATTTGCTCAGTTATTATTGGTGGTGGGAGTGGGTTCATCTAATCATTTGTAACCCCATTAATTTAACCTGGAAACAGACCCTAATACTAAACCGGAACAGTT
>NZ_JAAHHG010000297.1 GCF_010692555.1 Okeania sp. SIO3B5
AATACACACAGTACAGGAGAAAAGTTAATTCTATGACTTCTACTATTATTACTAATTTAACTACTTTTTTAGAAGACTTAAAAAGTGCTGATTTAGTTGGTATTTCTATGATTCCTAAAAATATTGGATTACGTCTTGATTTTACTTACGGTCCGGAAGTAGGGGATGTAGCCATTGAACTATATCAAATTGTACATCTTGTTCTTTCTCAACCTCTTAATTATGAGGAGACAGGTTACTGTTTTTGGGTGGGAGAAGTTAAACTTCAACAGTTATCTGAAACCGCTTCTGAAGTATTATCATCTTTATCTTATCCTTTCACTAATTCTCAACATTTAACAACTCCATTAATCCAGTTTTATTTGGAAGGGGATATTTGTTTAGAAGCAATTTGTCAAAGTTATAAAATTTTTCAAGAATTTAGAGGAGAATAATAATTAAATTGGTTAAATAGACTTATTTTAATTTTGACGTATGATTAGCGATCGCTCTTTCCTAAACCAAGCATATTTGAGCAGCGATCGCTACTAAACCATCTAGAAAAAGTTAACCTCAAATCAATCAGCTTTCTTCACAACAAATCTAGGAATTTCTCAAGGTCTATTCTTGCTTGTTTTAAAATTACGGCTAAAGTCGAACGCTTAACAGAGCGATGAGCTGGAACTGTCAATTTTAACACTCCATCTGGCATTTGTTTGTGCAACCGAATGTGATATCAAATCTGGTTAAATACCCTCACAATCAATAGCTTAAAACCCTGATTATTAGGTTATTGGATCTATGTGCAATTAGGCGGATTTGATATGACTACCCCTTTGACGGACTACTACCCAGCCATCACGTTTTAAAGCAGCAATAATTTGCGTGTAGGGAAGATTGGGAACTTTACTCATAATGCTAATTCCTTGACGATCGCTCTTGCCGACTTAGGAAATTCATCTTCAATGGGTTCAAGGTAAAGTTCTATAGCTTCTTGGATATTAGTCATTGCCTCCTCAATAGTTTCTCCTTCACTAATACAACCAGGAAGTGATGGAACATAAACGGTATATCCACCTTCCTCACTTGGTTCTAATACTACTTTTATATTCATAATTATATCCGTTAACTAATTTATTGATTTTAGCATGAGAGTTAAAAGATTATCCTGTAGGTACAGGGATGATTTTTTTTGGTAAATTTGGGGAGATAGCTGTCGCTAGGATCGCCGACATGAAACCCTATGAGACATGACAACTTATTTTATTTTTTTTAGGATACCTAGCATCGGAGCATCTTACTCCCATGCTAGACATTCCTTGAGAACGCGGAAATGTTTTTCACTCCTATTCCCTAATTTCCTGTTCCCTATTTCTTATTTCTTATTTCCTACTATTGAAACTGACTTAATAACCAAGTATAAATTGGGATTTGATTTTCTTGACGAGTGCGTTGCAGCACTTCTTCTAAGAAAGAAATTGCTAAACCAGGCAAAACTTGAGACTGGTTAATTCTTTGACTACCTCTATTGGCAATGGCAAAGGCAATAACTTCTACCTTCTGCACGTCAACTATCCAATATTCAGTAACATTCATTGCTTCATACAACAAACGCTTTTCCCCTTTATCATCAGAAAGAGAAGTATTGGCAATTTCTATAACTAGATTTGGTGGGGGAGAAATATCTAAGTTAATAATAGATGTTTCGGGAGGAATTACATCTGCATTTTCTCCGATATAATAGGAAATGTCTGGTTGAGCTGCTCCAAGCCCTGTTTTTCGGTAAGTGCAATTATCTATACAGGTGAGGTTAATGTTTTTGATACCAGCAAATACATTAATTGCTGTGATGATAAGTGCATGGTCTCTACCGTGCTTGTATCCTAATGGTGACATTTCAATTCTAAGTTCTCCGTTGTGGTAATAAATTTTAGCTTTTTCGTAACTTGAGTCTTCAATAGTTTGAATATATTCTTGCCAGGTGGCAGTCATCCAAGTATTTGTGGGTAATTGGGTTTGAGTTTTGTTCATGGGTATTTTAGCGATCGGCACGCTCCAATAATAACGCAGTTAATAAATATTGTAGCATTTTTGAGCCATTTCAGTTATTAGTAAAAAGCGATCGCTCCTTTCTCTGACTAAAAGAGCGATCGCCTCGGTTATACTAGAAAAGTTAGTCCGTCTACTACTACCTCTCACTGTCTCTATTAAACAGATATCGACTTTACTTAAGATAATATCTGAATGCTTCCATCCCATTATTTTTATTGTTGTTCCCGATATAGAGCTGCTGCTTTCTCTAAATCTTCATTAGCTTTTTGATTGTTGCCTATTCGCGAATAAGCTGACGCCCGCCGAGAGTGAAGTTTAGCCACTTGGGCTTTATCCCCTACCCTGATTACAGTCAATGTAAACTCTTTAATTTCTCTTAGAATTTTCAGGGTGACTTCAGTTCCAACCTCTCCTTTTATATATTTATTTATAAAGCTTGACAAAGTGTCAGCATTATCAGATAAGAGAAGTTTTCCATCAGCTTCTAAAATGATGTCACCACTCTTTAAACCTACATTGAATGCAGGGGAGTCTTTATTGACCTGTGTTATTTGCAAAACTAACTTTCCTCCTAATTTTACTTCACCTAAATTAACACCAATACCTGCAACATTTGCTTTGCTTAGTCCTAGAGTATAACTTTTAATTGCTGCTTCATAATCTTTTTGCTGATAAAGTTTATCTCCACGTTCTATGTAGTATTGAAGGAATTGCTGAATTTCCTCTAGTCGTTTTACCGCAGTTTGATATCCTTCAGTGTTTCCTTGTTGCTCATATAGAGTTGCTGCTTTCTGGAAATTTTCGCCAGCTTTTAGTTTTTCACCATTTTGACTGTATGAAAGAGCTAGCGACTCATAGTATGCAGCCTTCTCTGGTTGTAAACGAATCGCTTCTGTGAAATCTGCGATCGCTATTTTAGGTTTTTTCTGTTCGTAGTATACAAGTCCTCGGGAGTGGTAAGATGAAGGATCATCAGGTTTCAATTCTATGGCTCTGTTGTAGTCTGCCAAAGCTGCTTCATAGTCTTTTTGCTCAAAAAATACCTTGCCTCGATTAGAATAATAGAAAGCGTTATCAGGTTTCAATTCTATGGCTCTGTTGTAGTCTGCCAAAGCTGCTTTATAGTCTTTTTGCTCAAAAAATACCTTACCTCGGTGAAGATAGTATATAGCAATATCAGGTTTCAGTTCTATAGCTTTTTTGTAATCTGCCAAAGCTGCCTCGTAGTCTCTTTGCTGAAAAAGTACAAGACCTCGGTTAGGATAAAAAGAATGAATACCAGGTTTCAATTCTATAGCTTTGTTGTAATTCGTCAAAGCTGCTTCATAGTCTTTTTGCTGAAAAAGTAGACGACCTCGGCTATTGTAAAGTAAAGCACTATATAAAGTATTACCAGGTTTCAATTCTATGGCTTTGTTGTAATCTGCCAAAGCTGCCTTATAGTCTCCTTGACGATAGTAAGCATCACCTCGATTGGAGTAATACGAAGCACGATCTGGGTTCAATTCTATGGCTTTGTTGTAATCTACCAGCGCTGCCTCATAGTCTTCTTGACTAAAAAGCTGCTTGCCACGCAAATTATAGCTTTGATGTGGCGGTTCTGAGTCGAGACTGATAGCTTTATCGTAATCATCTATTCCTTTTTGCTTTTCCTCTAGAGCAAAATAGCCATTACCGCGAATCGTGTAAAATCGAACATTATCAGGTCGTAAGCGTAAAGCTTTTTCTAAATCTTCCGTAAACTTCTGTCTATTTCCTTGTTTCGCATAAATAAGTCCTCGTTCCGCATAGGCAGTGGCAAAATCTGGTTCTGCTTCTATGGCTTTATTCAAATATTCTATCGCTTGAGCATAGTCTTCCTTCCTTGTATATATTGCCCCTTTAGAAACATAGTAAAAGGCATTACCTGGATTCAGTTCTAATGCCTTATTGATATCTGCGATCGCTTCTTCGTAGTCTTTCTCTTCCCAGGTTGCTTTTTCAGAGTCTTCAAGCGCGACCCTTGTCCAAGCACGTCTGAAATAACCAAAAGAGTTATCAGGATTAATTTGAACCGCTTTATCGACAGCCTCCAGAGCTTCTTGGAACAACCCCATATCCGACAGAATATTACGTTTCCATTGATAAAGAATAAAATAGTAAGCGTTTCCTTCTTTAGCAACAATTACTCCTGAACCATTTTCCAGGTCTGACCTGGTAATTAACACAGAAATCTGTTGGGCAATACCATCAACTGTTTCTATCAATTGAGCGATCGGTTCTGGGGAAGGCTTCTCAACCCTTACTGGTACACTATTGTCTGAGGCAAACTGGGGAGCAAGTTGAGCCAACTTATCTATGGGAACTCCCCAACTAGAGCGCCTCATGTCAGCTTTTAGGTCATCATTGGGAGGAGTACCATCTTCATATATATAGGGATGGCTGAAACTGAGAGCGTGTGCAAAAATACCATTAATGCCAATAACTTCACCCTGACTATTGAGTATTGGTCCCCCACTCATACCCTTTTCAACGTCGGCAGTGTAACCAATGAGATAACCTCCCTCTAATGGTTGTTGTAATACAAAAGAGATTCTGCCTGTTTGGAAAACAAATCCATTTGCATCCGAGGAGTCAGGTTCAAAAGGAAATCCGGCTACATATACTGGATCGCCTACATCAAAAGTTGTTGAGTTCCCTAGAGAGGCGACAGCATAATTCTGACTAGCATTGAATTGCAACAATGCCATGTCATTGCTGCCAAAGTAAGTTCTTTGTTGTTTCCGGCAAAACTCGGTTGACGAGATGTAACAATACTAACAAAAGTAACTGCACTTGCAGCTATTGTTAACAGTATAAATTTAATTTTCATACTATGACTCCTAATAATTTTTCTGGACAGGTAAGCCCAAGACGAGAATTTCCAACCTAAACTTATCAGTTAAACTCTTGAAAAATCACTCATAGGAGTAGCAATTTATTCAAGAATTGTCAAGCTAGAAATTAGAGTTTTTTTGTAAAGTACAAATTATATCAAACCCACTTAATTCCTTACAAACCAAATGTTCTATGTTCAGACATTAGCAGATCCTTTGACTCCTGGCTCCTGGCTTCTGACTCCTGACACCTAAATTAACTATCTAAATTACACCGATGGTACTAGATTTGATATTACCTGTTTTTTTGGCAGACATTTATACGGGAAAATAATTCTCCTTTCCATAAAATATCTCTAAGAATTTTGCCACTTGGTAAATGACCAGGTAATGCTTCACTAAAAAAATTAAGTTCTTGGTCAGATATCCATATTCCTTGTTGTTGCCAACCCACCGTCTTACCAAATTCATTAAAAGTATTTGGGTTGTATTCCCCTATGGTATTACCTGTTTCTTCATACTTAGATTTTTGAACCCTGAGACCAAATTTTCCCTGGGAAGATTCTTGCCAAAGTTGACTGAGATGAACTAGATCTTTACAGGGAAATTTTTCAATTTCATCTATTTTGAAAAAAGCTTCACCATCTTCACTATTTTGTTTAGTTACTTCCAGCATAATATCTATAGTTTCCTGATTTGCATTTTGCCAATCTTGACTTTTTAAATGTTTTTCTAGCTGATTGTAATTTCCGATTAATTCTGGTCGTGGATTTTGATTTTTTATAATAGTAAATAAAGATATTCCAGCTATTGCAGCAAATACTGAACCGATAATAAACTTAACTGGAAACTTACGCTGCTTTGAGGAAATACCTACCAGGTCTTGCAACGCTTCACTAGCATTTTTATAGCGTTCTTTGTAGTCGTAGCGCACCATTTTTTTCAGAACATTTGCTAATTGCTTGCTAATCTGAAAATTTTCCCAACCAATAATTTCACCAGTATTATCCCTTCGTATTTCTTGAAGATATAAACCAGTAATTGCTTGGATAGCAAGAATCCCAAGAGCATGAATATCACTACACAGTTTAGGAAAGCCATTCGCTTGTTCCGGAGCCATATATATAGGAGTACCAACAGCAATAGTAGGAGTTGTTTTTCCTTGCTTGTTTATGCTTAAAACGCTGAGTTCTTTCACTGCTCCAAAATCAATCATCACCAGCTTATTATCTTCCTCGCGACGCATTAAGTTTGAAGGTTTAAGGTCTCTATGAATGATATTATTATTATGAACATACTTTAATATTTCTAGTATTTCTAGAAGAAGCCGAATTACAGAGGTTTCATCTAATCGCTTGCCAGGAATTATTTCTTCATCCAAATCATGTCCTTTAACAAACTCTTGAACTAAAAAAAATTCACCATCTTCCTCAAAATGTGCTAATAGCTGCGGAATTTGCTCGTGTTGCCCTAATTCATATAGAGTTTTTGCTTCTGTATCAAATAACCGTCGTGCTATCTGTAAAACTTCTGGACGAGGATTTTTCTTCAGTTTTTTAACAACACATTGGGGATGACCTGGTAAAGCCATATCTACGGCCAAGTAGGTTTCTCCAAATCCACCTTCCCCTAAAAAATCGGTAATTCGGTAGCGACCTAGTAGTGTTCTGTCAACTAGCATATTTAGTACAAGTATTGGACGCTCCTATTTTGTCATATTTTTTTAATAAAAAGGGAATAGTCATTTCAGTTATCAGTTATCAGTTATCAGTTATCAGTACCTCTGCCATAAGGAGGCAAGAAAATACGGAATTATCTTTTTTTTATCCCCTTAAAAGGGGAGGAGCATACCCACAATTCTTCGGTAAAGAAGAGAAAACAGCATTTATGAATTGCTTTGATCGGGAAAATTGTTAATCAATTGAAGAGAACTTTTTTTTCGGCGATCGCGACGCCACAAACGAATCAATTTTAACCCCACAAAATAACTGAATGTTCCACAAATTATACCCATTACTAAACAACCTAAAAATAGAGCTACTACAAACTGACTTCCATATTTCATTAACTCTTGAAATGAAATAATACTATCAGGCATAAATTCCTCTTGAGAGTTGAGTAATAATCGACCAATTTGAAAGTTAATTGCATAAATTGGTACATAAGTCAAGGGATTACTCACCCAAGTACCAGCAGCGGCAGCAATTTTATGACCCCGGAACAAGGTTGCTAGTGCTACACCCACTATAGTTTGCAGACCAAAAATTGGAAATAATCCGGCAAAGACACCCGTTGCTAAACCTCTAGCAATATATTCTGGAGTTCCCCGCATCCGAATGAAACGCCAGTATAAATATCGCCCATATCTATACAATCTTGGTGCTTTATCTCTATTTGATAGAGATTTTTTTGTAGTCAGTTTAGGTGGTAGTTGCTGAGGAATTTGTGAGAGATTTTTGAACATACTTAAATAAATTTACTTTTGCTGAATATTATAGCTTTAAGCAGTTATTTTAATCATTATAGCCATAAAAAATGAGGTAGTTCTGTATACCATTACTATATAGGAAAAAGAAATATCTGGCACGGGAGCAAGATGCTCCCACTGCCGTACTTCGTAACAGAAATAATGACAATATTTCCAGCCTCTTTATTCCAGGAGGTACTGATAACTGATAACTGATAACTGAAATTACACCCCATACCCAGATATTAGATGTAGGTTGGGTTAAGCGGCAGCGCAACCCAACAAAAAAGTTGGAGTTGCACATTTGTTGTTGGGTTTATCCTAACGGATAAGCTGGCGCTAACGTACCTCAACCCAACCTACGGTGAGATTAATAATAACGATCGCCTGCCAACACTACATAACTGAAATTACACTCCATACCCAGTATGTTGACGAATCTCAGGAGGATGAAAAGCAAGTACAATTCTATCCTTCGGTACTCCTGCATCCACAAGTTCATCGGTAATGCCATCTTCGATACCATCGTGGTGAATCCAAATTTTATCATTTCTGATTTCAGCATGAACAACGGTACCATATAAACGGAGACCATTTTGCCATCCTTCGTTGACTAACAGAAAATGGTTGCGATCGCTACTAACAATCACAAATGTTTTCACATCACCATAACGGCAAGGGAGATCGGCGTAGTATTGCAAGATTTTGATGAGTGTTTCACGCCATTTTTCCTGATCTAGGAGTTGACTTGTGGTTTCCATTCAATAATTTCCTCTATTTTGGCATCAAAAATAAACAGACGAAAACCAGGTTCTTCTAACAAAAGTTGTCCGACTTCCTGCTTAAAGAAAGTTTCAAAAACATTGCGCTCGACTGCCAAATATATTTGACGCAATGAGTCTTGTTTCTTAAGTATTCTACTATATAAAAAAAATTGCCCCCATGCTTTTTCCAGCTCATTAACTAGAGAAGCACTCATAAAACTTTTGACTTCAACAGCTATTTTTGTAGCACCTCGTTCCGCAGCAATCAATTTTTCAGCACCCATATCAACTAAGACGTTACGAATGCCAATTCTAAGAACCAGTGGATCGTCAGTAATAGTCCAAGAATCTTTGATCAAAGCAGTTTTGACAGTATCGTCATGAAAGTCCTTAGCAGCCATGAGGTAGTTTTTCTGTAGTTTGATATTTAATTAATTGTAGGTTGGGTTAAGCGACAGCGCAACCCAACAAAATGTAGCTAGGAGTTAGGTATAATATAGAATTATAAACAATTTGTAGGGGTTAACGGCTGTTAACTATAAATGTAGAAACATCTCTGTAAAATGAATCATCTGATGATGTTTGTTACTATGATTATTATCGCAGAAAAAAATCAAATTGTGAAATTATTTACAGTTAATTGAGGCAAGAAAATGATTCAAGAAAAAAGAGAAGTATTGGAAAAAATTGCTCTGCTTATTGAAAGTTTACCGAGTGAAAATTTGTTGGCAAAATGTTGGACTGAGGAGCAAAAGGAGACATGGCATAAACAGAGAAAGTGGAATATTTTGATTGCTAAATTTTGGCGAAAAAAACATAATTTAATCAAAGGTGATGGTTTAGATATTGCTCTTAAGAATAAAGAAATTGACAAACTTGAAGAAGAGGGAATTGAACTGCTGGTAGAATACTACATTACCTTATTGGATATTGTAAAAATTGTCCATCCTTATGTAGATTTTTTCCATTCATTTCTTCGATATATTGTTTCTACTGCTGATTTTTTATCTGTGCCATTACCCAAGATTTTTATTGACCTTTTCCTAAAAAAATTACAACAAGAGTATTTGTTTAGTTCTCCTTATGGGCTTTTTTATGCAATTTTAAAGGAAAATGAGAATGAGATTTTCTCTGTGTGTTTAAAACCTTACCAAGAAATATCTTTAACAAAAGCACAAAAAGGAAGCAAATTGGTCGAACAATTTTTACATAAAGGAATGAAAGATGGTTGTTATTATCAACCAAATGATGATGAATTTACAAAGCTAAAAAAATATTTTTCTTGGGAAGATTTTTCTGCCTCATGGCAAAATATGACATTAATGGCTGGTCAATTAGCTATTCGAGAAAAATTGTTAGATAAGAATAAGGAATTGTTACTTAAGAAGAAATTTGAGGAATTTAAGGAATTTGAGGGATTTAATAAATTAACAATGAAAATTTGTATATTAAATGGAACTGCTAGTCGAAAACGGAAATCAAAAACATGGGATAAGCGTTCCTCTGTTGCCTGGAAAAATGGGAGAAAAGCTTATGCTGAAGGTAGTGTATATAAATTCCCTTAACAGAACTTAACATCCAGAACACATTTCCTCTACCTCACAGATAAAGGTATTAAGCTGGAATAGTCAAAGTTCACATCCTACAAAACGGGAGAAAAAAATGTTGACTTCTAATACTCCAAAAACTCAACTATTCCAACCTAAGAATATATCTGGAATAACAATGGAAAAATTTTTAAACAACATGGAAGAAATCTGTAAATTAGCACTAAGTCTAATATTTGATCTAATTCATGCAATTAAAGTTATGAGACAGTTATTTCAAAATCATCAAAGTGAAATTCATCAACTTCAAGAAGAAGTTAGTAATCTAAAGATGGTTATCCGCAATAAAGATGAAAAAATTCAAGAATTAGAATGTTTAGCATATTTTGAATCTCCAAATGGAGATGCTATTTGCAATAGTAACTGTTCAGATTAATCTCAATAGTCAGGGACTTGCCTAAAAACAAAGCACCAATTATTTTAAGCATAACCTGTAAAATTTATTTGGTATATTAATAATTTCCAAGTCCCTGAATACATTAATAAAATTAAATAATTACTTGATGCGATCGCTCATTGGATACTTTAAATAATTATCATCAAATTATTACTGAAATTCTGGGAGAATATACTAAGAGAACATCTATTAAGAGATAGCTTTCATTATTCATTATCAATTTATGATAATATAAATCATCTGATGATTTTTGTTGCTATGATTATTCTCACAGAAAAAAATCAAATTCAGTATTTCCAGCTTCCTGCTGATAACTGAAAAAAGCTGATAACTGAAAAAAGCTGATAACTGATAATGACTACTATTGCCGCGATCGCTACTGCTATTATCCCCCAACAAGGAAGTGTGGGGATAGTCCGGATGTCTGGTTCTGAGGCAATGAAAATTGCTAAAACCTTATTTCATGCACCGGGGAAGCAGGTTTGGGAGACTCACCGCATTCTCTATGGTTATATTCGCCATCCCCAAACTGGGCAGTTAGTAGATGAAGCTTTGTTATTAATTATGAAAGCTCCTCGTTCTTATACTCGTGAGGATATAGTTGAGTTTCACTGTCATGGTGGAATTATCCCCATACAACAAGTATTACAATTATGTATTGAGGCAGGGGCACGACTGGCACAACCAGGGGAGTTTACTTTACGAGCTTTTTTAAATGGAAGATTGGATCTGACTCAGGCTGAAAGTGTTGCGGATCTTGTGGGTTCTCAGTCTCCTGTGGCTGCTCAAGTTGCTTTGGCTGGTTTACAGGGTAAGTTGGCTAATCCAATTCGTCAGTTAAGGGCTAACTGTGTTGATATTTTAGCAGAGATAGAGGCTCGCATTGATTTTGAGGAAGATTTACCACCTTTGGATGAGTGGGGAATAAGTAAAGAAATAGATAGTATTTTGGTAGATTTGTCAAGAATATTAGCAAGTGCAAATCAAGGGGAATTGTTACGCAATGGTTTGAAAGTCGCTATTATCGGACGTCCGAATGTGGGCAAGTCGAGTCTATTAAATGCCTGGAGTCGTAGCGATCGCGCTATTGTGACTAATCTTCCTGGGACTACGAGGGATGTGGTAGAGTCTCAGTTAGTGGTGGGTGGTATCCCGGTGCAGGTTTTGGATACGGCGGGTATTCGAGAAACTGAAGACCAGGTGGAAAAAATGGGGGTGGAGCGATCGCGTCGAGCTGCTGAGTCTGCTGACCTTGTTTTATTGACTATTGACGCTAGTTCTGGTTGGACGGAGTTAGATGAGGTTATTTATCAACAGGTAAAACATCGTTTTTTAATTTTGATAATTAATAAGGTTGACCTGGTTAAGTCGGAATTTATGGAGTCTATTTTTTATCCAGAAACTATCAAGAATGTTGTGACTACAGCAGTGATTAATAATCAAGGAATTGAGGAACTTGAAGCAGCTATTATTAATTCTGTAAAATTGGGTAATTTGCAGGCAGAAAATCTAGATTTTGCGATTAATCAAAGGCAAGCAGCAGCTTTAACTAGGGCGAAAGTTGCTTTGGAGCAATGTTTAAATACAATTAAAAATAATTTACCTCTAGATTTTTGGACCATAGATTTAAGGGGAGCAATTTATGCTTTGGGGGAGGTTACAGGAGAGGATGTAACAGAGTCTGTTTTGGATAAAATTTTTAGTCGCTTTTGTATTGGGAAGTAATTTCTCGGAGTTTTACTATCTACTCTATATTTTCTATTTTTTTTTCTTTCGTCTCAATATTTGGGTATTTGGGTCATCATTATCTATTATACCAATGCCCAAAAGTATTGCTATACTTGAGCAGTACTTCAGTTGTCAACTAATCAGTACAAGCAAAATCACTTTTTTGCTAATTTCAGCTAAGTTAATGTTAATTATTCTTATGTTTGCTTCTCCCTGTAGTGACGTTGCATGCAACATCCCTACCCACTCCCCTACTCAACAAAATGTAGAAAAGTTTTTGAGAAATGGTATTAGACATCGGGTGCATCTTCCTAGTCCCTG
>NZ_JAAHHG010000298.1 GCF_010692555.1 Okeania sp. SIO3B5
TTTGCTCAAATTGTGGCTTTAAAGGTGGGAAGCTAGACCTTCAGGTGCGAGAATGGGAGTGTCTCAACTGTGGTGCAAAACATGTTCTTAGACGAGAATGCAGCGATAAATATATTAGTCGCGGGCGGGCAGTCCGAGACAAAAAAGCGCACCGAACCCGCGCCGCCGAAAGGCGCAAGGGAACGCGGAGCAAGAAACGGACGTGGAGGCAAGTGTAAGACTACCGCCTACGGTAGCAGCAGCCTGTGAGACGTCAACCCACCGAGGAGTTACGGCTCGGTAGGAATCCCCGTGCCTAACAGCCGGGGAGGATGTCAAACAAGTATGCTATAGCATCTCTGTGTAAGTCCTGATTATCTTATGCTTGTGCTTGTCCAGTAATACTGCTGTCTGATAGTATTAATACCGCGCAGCAGCGAAGTTTCTTCTTAGTTCTGAACTACTTGGTAACTACAAGCTGACCACCGTTACGGCAAGAATCTCCACTGTAGTCATAAACATTAACTTTCAGGTCATAAGCAAGAGCTGTTAGGGCTCCTTCATAGCCACGCTCATAAACGTCAAGATTGCTAACCCCTGATTTTGGGAATATGATATATTTATCTACGCAAGGGCCATTACCACCTTTAACCAAAACTGCAAAATTATCCCCATTGGATGAAGTATTTTCAACGTGAACCACACTTGCTCCTGTTACCAAATAACCTGCGTGAGCTGGTGTTGCTACTCCGAAAACTACACCTACTACAAGAGCTAATGCTACGACGGTAGATGCAAGGCGCTTAATTATGTTAGACATTAGAGTTATTTTCTCCTAAAAGATACGTTTGTGACAATTCTTCTTGCCTACGCGAGCTATCCAACCGCACACTACTTAACATTGTAAGTTTTCATTTTGCTTGCTGAATATCACGACTATCTGTATATTTCCTTAAACTTTTACAATTGTCAAGAGGGAAAAAACCTGTAGTGAACTGACTCCCCAGTGAACTGACTCCCCTTAAATGGTGCATTAGGAAAAAATCCTCAAACCTTGCTATAAAAAGAATTATAGGAAAAAATCTAATGCACAGTTTTAGCTGTGTCAGTTCAGTAGTGGACTGTTTCATCTTAAATGTTGCATTAGAAAATGGGGTGATGGGGGGATGGGGTGATGGGGGGATGGGGTGACGAAAAAAAGCGCTCTGCACTATTTTAGGTGAAACAATCCAGTAGAAGGAAAACATCCAAAAATAGTTTCATTAATTGATAATGGATAATTGATAATTACCTCGGGTTTTAACCATTACGGAATTGAATATCAGGAAATATTATTTCTTCTCTTGGTCTTATGGATATGGTTAGGAAACCCATCCATCCCACCCTACGGGAAGCTACGCAACGACCGCTTTTTTCCCCTTAAAAGGGGAGGCTTTAAACCAGAATTATTTAATTATTAATTATTAAATTAGCTAGCGTTAGCGGAGCTTTGCGTCAGCAATCGCTCTATTTACCATGCGCGATATATAGTGTCTTTGCGTAAGTCCTGTAATAGTTTTGTGCTTGGGGGCATCTTGCCCGTTCCTGATATTTGCACCGCAGGCAGGATACTCACCCCACTTATATTCATCCCGCCCCTCAGCAATGCTGTAGAGAGAGTGTTGGAGGTGTGGGGAGTTTGAGGAGAAATTAAAAAATATATATCTTCACCATTACGGGAGCAGGACAACCCAAAAATAATTAGAACGGGAGCAAGATGCTCCCACTGGTTATACTGTTACAATGCACCACTACCAATTGATTTTTATATGTTATATTATGTCCGGATAATTAATGATAAAAAACCTTCTCCCTTTGAACTAATATTCCCTTCTGCCTTCTGCCCTCTGCCTTCTGCCTTCCTTCCACCAAGGTCTAATTATTCACCCAGACATGATATTACTTCTTAGGTGTTTAATAAAAAATGTATTACAGCGATTTTACATTAGAAAAAATCCAACAAACTTTTGAAATTAATATAAGAGAAGAACAAAACTATTTTGCAAATATATCGCCATTACAACCAAGTAAATTATTAACATAAATACTGAACTATAACGTAGCGATCGCTCTGGCAAGTAATAGTGAAAAAGCTCGTTTCCTGACGGAATGCTCCGCAAACGGAAATGATAATTGCGCCAGTATTAATAGATATCAAAAGACAAAATCAAGAACAAATTAATATATTCTCAGGCATAGATTTTACAGTCGAACCAGAAACAGGATTGAACGGAAATTGTGACTTTTTAATCACGAAATCTTCGGAAATGTTAATCGTAACAGCTCCAATAATTGTGATTGTTGAAGCGAAAAAAGAAAACCTTAATTTAGGATTAGGGCAATGTATAGCAGAAATGATAGCAGCCAGAATATTTAATCAGAAAGAAAGTAACAATATTACAACAATTTATGGAGCAATTACATCGGGAACAAATTGGCGATTCTTGAAACTGGAAGGGGAAAATATTATTATAGATTTAACCGAATATTATCTAAATCAAATTAATTTAATTATGGGAATATTAACAGCTAGTCTAACTTCTCAAACAAGATAAAGTTAAGAAATAAATAACGTAGGTTGGGTTGAGCTGGCGAAACCCAACAATATATTATATAAATCAAATTAATCTAATTATGGGCATATTAACAGCTAGTCTGACTTCTCAAACAAAATAAGGTTAAGAAATAAAGAATGTAGGTTTGGTTGAGCTGGTGAAACCCAACAATAATCCATAAGATAAAATGTCCGAACGAGAATAATGAATAAGTTTCTGTTAGCATTGATTAGAGCTTTGATAAGACTTGATAAAGTGCTTTTATCTGTTACTACTTTTGGAAAACCGGAAATTTTGAACATCGATCCTAAATTTTACATATACTTAATTAGGTTAAAATATATTTGATAAATGATATAATAAAAAATTTATTTGCTATTAAATATATTAAATGAATAAAACTTCTATCAAACCTGCTGTAATAACCAAAGTAATTACCGACTCCATCGCTGCCGAAATAGGTTTTGAACCAGGAGATGCGATCGCCTCTATCAACGGACAACAACTACGAGACTTGATCGACTATCAATATATTTGTGCCGACGAATATTTAGAAATAGAAGTCATCGATGCTAAAGGCAAAACTCACCACATCGAAATTGAAAAAGACTACGATGAAGACTTGGGTTTAGAATTTTCTACCGCTCTGTTCGACAGTCTAATTCAATGTAATAACCGTTGTCCGTTTTGCTTCATCGATCAACAACCACCAGGTAAACGAGAAACTCTTTACTTAAAAGATGATGACTATCGTCTTAGTTTCCTCTACGGTTCGTACCTGACTTTAACTAACCTTCCCCAACGGGAGTGGGAGAGAATAGAACAAATGCGACTCTCACCACTATATGTTTCTGTCCACGCTACTGAACCAGAATTGCGATCGCGCCTACTGAAAAATTCCAGAGCAGGTAAAATACTCGAACAAATTCAGTGGTTTCAAGAACGGCGACTGCAAATACACGCTCAAGTTGTAGTTTGTCCAGGAATTAATGATGGTATTCATCTGGAACGCACATTATTAGATTTAGCAAAATTTCATACTGGGGAAATTCCGGCAGTAGCATCTGTGGCAGTTGTACCAGTGGGTTTAACTCGCTTTCGTCCTAGTTCAGATGAACTAATTCCCGTCACTACTGAAAAAGCGAAGGAAGTTATAGACCAAGTGCAAGAAATTCAAGCTAAACTGAGACAGATATCTGGGACTAATTGCATCTGGTTAGCTGACGAATGGTTTTTGATTGGCCGTCGAGACCTGCCCCCTGCTTCAGAATATGAAGATTATCCTCAAATTGGCAATGGAGTTGGTTCAATTCGGCAATTTATATCACAATTTGAGGCTGCTGTCAAGGAAAATTTAAAACATAACATTTGCTTAAGCACCCAAAGAAAGCTAACCTGGGTAGTAGGAAATGCAGTAGAGAAAGCATTTGCAGCGATCGCCGAGCAACTCAATCAAATTGAAGGACTGGAAGTAAATATGGTGGCCTTATCAAGCAACTATTGGGGACAAAGTATTAGCGTCACTGGGTTATTAACAGGCCAAGATTTGCTAGAAGGTTTACAGGGGCGAGACTTAGGAGAAGGAATTATTTTACCCTCAGTCATGCTCAAACCAGGGGACAATCTATTTTTGGATGATATGACCCTAGAAGAATTAGCAGCTCGACTGAAAAAACCTATTTGGCCAGTGGCAGGAGCAGAAGAACTAATTTTGACTGCTGTGGGCGATCGCTAATGCCGCTACGCGGAAGTCATGCATCGAGTGCGTAATTCTGAGGTCTCCTCAGAATGTAAGACGCACTCAAGACAGTCAAAAGTATTGATGTATAAGACCTTTAGGATTTTGTAACTGGTTAGTTATTTCTGCCATCCTGCACTAATTGAATTTTCAACTTTTGACTTTGGCAAAGCAGTTGACCTGTTGGTATAAAATATCATGTGGACTTGGAGACGAAGAAAAAAATCCATGAGTGTTTTTCGTAATGTATTGGTAGTAGGAGCGATCGGAGTAGTTATTTCAAATGCGGGACAGGGTTATACAGCCCCACCACCTATGCACTCCGAAAGTAATGCTCCCAAAGATTCAATTTTAGACCCACAAGAGGTCAAAGAAAAATCTATTGAGGTAACAGAAACTCAAGAAGTCAGGTCAGATACTGATTCTTTAGAGGATATTAATCAATCGAGACATCAAGGCAGTTTATTAGAGAAGTTAAATTTCAATTCTGATTCTCCTTCATTAGGTACAAAAGTACCATCAATAAGACACTCAAAAGTCAAGAACGGTAAACAATTACCTCAGTCAAAACCTAATCAAGAGGCTATTTCTTCCTTAAAAAAATTTGAAAATATATACAAAAATACAGGTAGTTTATTGGCAGAGTTAAAATCCCATAGAAAGGGAGAAAATGTTTCGTCTTCAGAATTACCATTTAAACAAAATATTAATCGTAGTTTGGCAGCTAACAAGAATCAAAATTTTAATGTAGACTCGAAAAATGTGGCTGAGTTAGAGAAGCCAAATTCTCGTTTATTAGATTTGTTACAGTCAAAGTCTGGTAATTCTCACAGAGAAACAGATGTTAGTCCGGGTAATGAAACAGAATTTCAACAGTCAATTACTCTGGCTGGTAAGGGTGCTGAAAAAGTTGATGTAGATTCAAAAAATGTAGCTGAATTAGAAAAGCCAAATTCTCGTTTATTAGATTTGTTACAGTCAAAGTCTGGTAATTATCACAGAGAAACAGATGTTAGTCCGGGTAATGAAACAGAATTTCAACAGTCAATTACTCTGGCTGGTAAGGGTGCTGAAAAAGTTGATGTAGATTCAAAAAATGTAGCTGAATTAGAAAAGCCAAATTCTCGTTTATTAGATTTGTTACAGTCAAAATCAGGTAATTATCACAGAGAAGCAGATGTTAATCCGGGTAATGAAACAGAATTTCAACAGTCAATTACTCTGGCTGGTAAGGGTGCTGAGAAAGTTGATGTAGATTCAAAAAATGTAGCTGAATTAGAAAAGCCAAATTCTCGTTTATTAGATTTGTTACAGTCAAAGTCTGGTAATTCTGAGGTAGAAACTAAAGTTAATCCGGGTAATGAAACAGAATTTCAACAGTCAATTACTCTGGCTGGTAAGGGTGCTGAGAAAGTTGATGTAGATTCAAAAAATGTAGCTGAATTAGAGAAGTCAAATTCTAGTTTATTAGATTTATTACAGTCAAAATCAGGTAATTCTCACAGAGAAGCAGATGTTAGTCCGGGTAATGAAACAGAATTTCAACAGTCAATTACTCTGGCTGGTAAGGGTGCTGAAAAAGTTGATGTAGATTCAAAAAATGTAGCTGAATTAGAGAAGTCAAATTCTCGTTTATTAGATTTATTACAGTCAAAGTCTGGTAATTCTGAGGTAGAAACTAAAGTTAATCCTGGTAATGAAACAGAATTTCAACAGTCAATTACTCTGGCTGGTAAAGGTGCTGAAAAAATTGATGTAGATTCTAAAAATGTAGCTGAATTAGAAAAGCCAAATTCTCGTTTATTAGATTTGTTACAGTCAAAGTCTGGTAATTCTGAGGTAGAAACTAAAGTTAATCCTGGTAATGAAACAGAATTTCAACAGTCAATTACTCTGGCTGGTAAGGGTGCTGAAAAAGTTGATGTAGATTCAAAAAATGTAGCTGAATTAGAGAAGTCAAATTCTCGTTTATTAGATTTGTTACAGTCAAAACCCAAAGTAGAAAATTCTAAAATTGAAACAGCAAAATTTCAGACAAATTTACAACCGAACCAAGAAAACCAAACAAATAATCCCAAAACAACATCAGAAAGAAATTCAACACCAGGAAATTCTTACCGAGTAATGACAAGCATAAATCGAGCACCAATAATGGAGACAGTAAATGATTTAGCACAGACTGAAACCCAAGCATTAGGCTTAACTAATCCCCTAAGATTACCCAGTAGAAATAACCGAAATTCAGCCACAACTATTTTTAATCCACCTACTTTTGGCAATACTTCAACACAGAAAAAATCTGCCCAAATAACCACAGGTCTCAATCAAACTTCAAGCAGCAATACTGTTCCTAATTTAGCCATAGTAGAAAATCAAAAACCTTCATCAACAAATAGTGGCTTTATCATTGTTCAACAAACAACAGAAAGTTTTCCCCCACCAGTACCAGACGGAACCTTGCAAACAAATCCTCCCCCTCAAATTCAACCAAAATCTTCTAACCCATTAAACTTTCCAATTACCCCCGATGAAGTACAGATAGAAGAAACCATACCAATTACTTTACAGCAAGCCATTGATTTAGCCAGACGCAATAATCCAGAAATAGAAATTGCTCAATTAGAAGTCGAAAGAAGCAGAGCAAGTATGCGAGAAGCTCAAGCTGCTCTGTGGCCCAGCCTAACTTTTGACTCAAGCCTACAACGTACAGAAAGTGCCTCTGGGGATCTGCAGGCCAGAGCTCAACAACGACTAGCGGAAAGTAGTGGCTCAGAGTTTGTAGACACAGATATTCAAAATTTCCCCACCACAACTTTTCTCAATGAATTTCGATTTGACTACGATCTTGGTGTTGGTAAAGCTCGTTCCGCCAGAATTGGAATTGCTAGAGAGCAAATGCACCTCCGAGAACTAGAGTTAGAAAGAGTTTCGGAACAATTGCGCTTTGATGTATCTGACGAATACTACGATCTACAGGAAGCAGATGGACGAGTCAGAATTGGGGAAGCTGCTGTGGCTAACGCTAGAAAAAGTTTAGAAGATGCTGAAGCCTTAGAAAGAGCTGGAGTTGGAACTAGGTTTGATGTACTGCAAGCTCAAGTAACATTGTCCAACGAACAACAAAATCTCACAAACTCACTGCGAGACCAGCGTACTGCTCAACGTCGCTTAGTGGAAAGATTGAATATAAGTCAGTTAATCAATTTAACGGCTGCTGACCCCATTGAGCCAGCAGGATCTTGGCCTCTATCTTTAGATGAAACAATTGTGTCTGCTTTTCAAAACCGAGCTGAGTTAGAACAGCAGTTGGTACAAAGAGACTTAAGCGATGAGCAGCGAAAACTAGCTCTCTCAGCCATTAGGCCAAGTTTAAATTTCTTTGCCACTTATAATGTTTTGGGGTTAACTACCGATAACCAAAGTCCTTTTGCCGCAAGAGGTTGGGCCGATGGAACTACAGTAGGATTCAACTTTAGATGGAATTTCTTTGATGGTGGTGCAGCTAGGGCGGCTGCTAGACAGAGTATTTTGGATCAAGATATTGCAGAAAATAGGTTTGAGCAGGTTAGAAATCAAGTTCGTCGTGAAGTTGAACAAGCCTTTTTTGGTTTGGAGGCTAGCTTTGAGAATATTTCTACAGCAGAATTGGGTGTGGAACAGGCCAGAGAGGCTTTACGTTTAGCGCGATTAAGATTTCAAGCAGGTGTGGGAACTCAGTTAGAGGTGATTAATGCTGAGACAGACTTGACCAGAGCTGAGAATAATTTGTTAACTGCAATTATTGACTATAATCGTTCTTTGTCGGAATTACAGCGAGCTGTTAGTAATCTTCCTGGTGGAGATTTGTCAGATACTCCTTGAAGAAGTCAGGAGTCAGGAGTCAGGAGTCAGGAGTCAGGAGGGAAGAAAGAAGCAAGAAATAAGAGAAGGAAAAGGAGGAAGTTTTTTTATCACTAATTACCCGGACATGATATTAAACCCACATTCCGCACTTCAGTTTGTATCATTAAAAGTAGTATATAAATCCGTAGCTTTGTAGGTATTTATACTATACAAATCATCTCAATTACTTTTTTCGTCGATCAAATAATGAAGTAAAAAATTTACGCATAAATACTTACTCGATCATGTACTCGATCGCGGCAGCTATGATTTTCTTCTCAAATTCTGTCTCCTGTCTCCTGTCTCCTGACTCCTCCTTCGGTTGCTACATTTTGTGGTGCGGAATGTGGGATTAAACTTTTTTTCTTTCTGTCTTCTTCCAGCAGAACAAGTTAAACTTCTCAACATTAGTTAACATTTTTTCAGAATAGCCAATCTCAACATAAGTTAATAATTCATAATGGCCAACATCAAATTTGAACAAGAAAACCAGGAAATAATTGCTGCTGATGGAGCAAATTTAAGAATCAAGGCTCTAGAAAACCGCATTGATCTCTACACCTTTACAGGCAAAATGATGAATTGCGGAGGCTATGGGCAGTGTGGAACCTGTGTCGTAGAAGTTGTCGAAGGTCTGGAAAATCTTTCACCTCGTACTCCAGTAGAAGAACAAAAGTTAAAGAAGAGGCCCCCTTCTTATAGACTAGCTTGTCAGACCATGGTTAATGGTCCTGTTACCATCAAAACAAAACCAAAACGCAAATAACAAATAATGGTATTCTTAACCTTGTGGTTTTTTCAATTCAAGGTGGGTTAATCATGGCAGTTAATGATTTAGGCTTTGTGGCAACCATTTTGTTCATATTTGTGCCAGCCGTTTTCTTAATCATTTTGTATATTCAAACTGGCAACAACGAAAGCTAAATTAGTAGTTTACAAACTCAGAGTAGGAGCATAATTTAACAAATTGTCCTCCTACTTTGCTGTTTTTGTCTAACTAGGGTTTGCTGAATAAACCTAAAAATCAAGATATAGCAATGAGCGCTGGTATATTTACAAATTGCAGGAGGGGCCAAATAGCTAAAAGTCTTATATTATCAGCAATTTATTTCCCCAGATGAGCTGTTGCTTTCCGGAGCTGTTGCCTGCGCACAGCGCTATAGCTTTGTTAGATTCAGTTTATCTCCTAGTTATTTGCTAGTTTTGCCTCAAAATACCGAAATTTTCTGCTGAAATTCAAGAAAATTTCTTCAAATAAAATGGCCGAAACCGTCCCCGCGTCTCCCCATCTCCGCGTCCCCGCGTCTCCCCGTCTCCGTGTCCCCATCTCCTACCCCCACCAGCCAATTTTTTCAGCAGACCCTAACTAGCACTCTGGCGAGCTAACAATACAGGACAATTAGCATAAACCCGCACATAGTCCGATAGAGAATTTCCTAATAGTTTATCAAGGTCCACAAGATTCTTAGCACTAGATGGACGGCGGTCTGGTGAACCCAATATTAATAGATCTACATTCAAATCCTGGGAAATTTTACAAATTTCTGGACCAGGTTTACCACTGGCAGCAACACAGCGATATTTAATACCCATTTTTTTTGCTTCTGCCGCAGCTGTCGCTACAACAGGGTCTTTTTCTGCGTCGGCAGTGTAATCTTGCATAGATTTTCCACTGGGATCTTTCTTAACATGACTCAAAATTAATTGTCCCCCAGGAATTTGATTCACTAAGGAAATAGCCAACTTTAGAGAACTTTTTCCTCCTTCTGATGAATCTAGAGCTACCATTACCCGCCTGATTTTTTTAACGTAGATATCGTCTTTCACCAGTAACATCGGATGAGAAGTTAACTGGAAAACATATTGACTAACGGAATTTTCCAAAATAGCTTGCAATCTACCTAATCCCCTCGAACCCATAATAATTAGGTCAGATTCTTCTTCATCAGCTACTTGACAAACAATATCTTTAGGGTCTCCTTGTTTAAGTCGGGGACTGACTTTTTTTGGATCTATATTTAAAGATTGGACAGCCTCTGCCAGAATTTTTCCACCTTCTTCTAACTTAGCAGACATACGTTCTGCACTAACTTGAGGGGGGACAACGTGCAATACAGTGACAGATGCTACTTGAAAGTAGGGGATGTCTATCAACATATTGAGCATCTGTTCACATAGTCCCCGTCCAGCAACAGCTAGCAAAATTTTGTTTATCATATTTTAGTTGAGTGAATCAGCGAATAATAACTTGTTAAACTAGCATAGATCTCCTGTACCCATGATAACTTTGAGAAATGTAGCGTTTTAGCAAATTTTGTAAAGTGGCCTCATCAGAACAATCTCAATCTCAGTTACCCACAAGTGCAATTGAAAATCAATCCACTCAAAAATCTGAAGCTTGGTTTGAATATATAGTCAGAGTTCATCCTCACCACACTGACTATGCTGGTGTTGTTTGGCATGGAACTTATATTTCCTGGATGGAGGAGGCAAGAATAGAAAGTTTGCGTTCTATTGGTATTGAATATGCTGAGTTGGTTAATCTTGGTTGTGATTTACCGAAAATTTGGGGTATGCGCCTCGCCCATAAGCGGGCGACTTTTTAGTTGATTTTATTTCTATAAATATGTTATCATACTGTTAGTTCAAATAGGAATTATGAAAGCTAGATTTAAGTATCGTATTTATCCAACACCGGGACAAAAATACCGATTAGCAAAGCTATTTGGTTGTGTTCGTGTGGTTTGGAATGATAGTCTAGCTTGTTGTCAAGAAAAGTATCAATTAGGAGAGAATAAACCCACTAACTCCGAGCTACAAAAACAGTTTATCACTCAATCGAAAAAGACTGAAGACAGAGAATGGTTATCAGAAGTTTCTGCTATACCATTGCAGCAATCATTGAATGATTTAAACCAGGCTTATCAAAACTTCTTTAAATCGACTAAAGGTCAACAGAAAGGTAGACCAATTAAACCTCCAGATTGCTTCGTTCCTCGCAACGCTCCGCGATTTAAAAGTAGAAAGTCAAAGCAAACTGCTAGGTTTACAAAGGGAGGTTTTAAAGTTGGTCAACACAAAGTTTATTTAGCTAAGATAGGAAAGCTAAAAATAGTCTGGTCAAGAGAATTACCTGCTGCTCCATCATCAGTAACAGTAATCAAAGATTGTAGGGGCGATTCGCGAATCGCCCCTACTAGATATTTCTTGAGTTTTGTAGTAGAAATACAACCAGAAGTCTTACCTAAAACTGATAGTTCAGTAGGTATAGATTTAGGTATTAAAACATTTGCTACATTTAGCGATGGTACAAAGGTTGATGCTCCTAAGCCACTGAAGAAACGAATTAAGAAATTAAGAAAGTTAAGCAAGTCATTATCTCATAAAACTAAAGGCTCTAAAAGGTATGAAAAAGCAAGGGTTAGAGTAGCTAAATTTCATGCCAAACTGAAAGATACACTCGTCAGACTTTCTACATAAATTATCTACTGAAATAATTCGTGAAAACCAAACAGTTGTTTTAGAAGTATAACAACGTTTCTGGTATGGTTAAAAACCGTAACCCACCCCCATCCCCTCCAGGGAGGGGAGCAAGAGGGGTGGGTATCTGATTTAGGTTGGAGAACCCATACGGACTTTTTTAGATGGAATTGCTGAAAAATATGGTCGCGATTTCAGAGTAATTAGTCGCCCTTGAGCCAACATCCCAAGTTTGCTCAAATTGTGGCTTTAAAGGTGGGAAGCTAGACCTGAAGGTGCGAGAATGGGAGTGTCTCAACTGTGGTGCAAAACATGTTCTTAGACGAGAATGCAGCAATAAATATATTAGTCGCGGGCGGGCAGTCCGAGACATTAAACGGACGTGGAGGCAAGCGTAACCCACCCCCATCCCCTCCCGGGAGGGGAGCAAGAGGGGTGGGTGCAGCAGCCAATGTTAGCGACA
>NZ_JAAHHG010000299.1 GCF_010692555.1 Okeania sp. SIO3B5
ATCAAATTCTGAGTAAAAAATTTACGCATAAATACTTACTTGATCGTGTACTCGATCGCGATAGCTATGATTTTCTTCTCAAATTCTGTCTCCTGTCTCCTGTCTCCTGACTCCTCCTTCGGTTGCTACATTTTGTGGTGCGGAATGTGGGTTAAAGCCTCTCCTTTAAAGGAGAAAAAAGAAAAAAATTTCCTTAAGTGTCAATCCTCTCCTTGAAAAGAATAGGTAATTGTTAATTATTAATTATTAATTATTAACTATTAATTATTAATTATTGACCAAGCTACTTACCAAGTCAAAAGTGTGCCAGTTAATGGGATATTTCCACAGAAAAAATTAAATTTTCTATCGACACAAAAACAACATAATAATTACCGAATAATTAAGTTTTAAGCCCTCTTATTTAAAGGAGAAACAAGAAGATTTTTATTTTGAGCAAATCCTCTTCTTTTCAAGTATAGGTAATTATTAATTATTAATTATTAATTGTTAATTATTAATTGTTGAATCCCCATTTCTGACGTTTGACTTTTGACTTGTAACTATCCTTAACTAGCTATTAGCTTTTAGCATTTTTAGGGCTGGAAAAAGTGCCAGCTTTGAGGTCAAAAAGGTTCAAAAAGTTAGCAGAAAAGGCTCACTAGGACAGAAAAATTAACAGATTATTTTTCCGACTACCTCCTCTATAACTCCCATCCCTCCTGACTCCTGACTCCTGACTTCCCCTCCTAGGAGGGGTTAGGGGTGGGTTGACTCCTACCCTTACCAAAAGACTTATTCAGAAAACCCTATTCAAGAACTCATTGCATTGCATTAGCACGAGCAGCAGCAGCTTCATCTGGATGAATATTCAAACGAGTTAAATTCACCCTACCCTTAGCATCAATTTCTCGTACCTTAACAATTACTTCATCTCCAACTGCTAACTCATCTTCAACTTTACCAACACGATAATCTGCAATTTGAGATATATGAACCATTCCTTCCTTTCCTGGAAACACTTCCACAAAAGCACCAATAGGAATAATTCGAGTCACACGACCAACATAAACATCCCCAGCATTCAGTTTCTTGGTCATACCCTGAATAATATTGCAAGCTTGTTTAGCCTTTTCGCCATCAGTTGCTGCAATAGTCACCGTGCCATCATCATCAATATCAATTTTGACACCCGTTTCCTCAGTAATACCCTTAATAGTTTTACCACCAGGCCCAATAACTAAACCAATCATGTCTGGACTAATCTTAAATGTTAACAGTCGTGGTGCAAAAGGTGACATATCTGGACGAGCTTGATCGATAGTACCAAGCATCTTCTCCAAAATATGTAACCGTGCAGGTTTAGCTTGATGAATTGCATCAGAAATTACTGTTAGAGGCAAACCTGTAATTTTCATATCCATCTGCAAAGCTGTAATACCGCTATCAGTACCAGCAACTTTGAAGTCCATATCACCCAAGAAATCTTCTATACCTTGAATATCTGTGAGGATACGAACTTCATCTTCTTCTTTAATTAAACCCATAGCTGCTCCACTTACAGGTTTCGTAATCGGAACACCAGCATCCATTAAACCCAAAGTCGAAGCACAAACGGAACCCATAGAAGTTGAACCATTTGAAGAAAGCACTTCTGAAACCACTCGAATAACATAGGGAAAAATATCCGCTGTTGGTATGACTGGGTTCAAAGCACGTTCAGCTAGGGCACCGTGACCTATTTCACGACGACCAGGCGATCGTAATGGTTTGGTTTCTCCTACAGAAAAAGGAGGGAAATTATAGTGGTGCAAATAACGTTTTTCGTCCTGTGGATGTAAGTCATCTGCTAATTCTTGAGCATCACCAGGAGTTCCCAGAGTTACCGCAGACATTACTTGAGTCAAACCTCGATTAAATAGAGAACTACCGTGGACTCGTGGTGGCAAAACTCCTACCCGACAAGAAACAGGACGAACTTCATCCAATTTACGACCATCAACTCGGATGCCTTCATCAATAATTTGTTTACGCATCAGCTTTTTGGTGACGCCCTTAAAGACGTTCCCTAATGCCATACCGTCTGATTCAATGAATACTTTTACTGGTTCCTCTTCAGGTAGTTCAGCGATCGCTTCTGCAATAGACTCTTTGATGGCATCGAGTTTTTCATCGCGCTGATTTTTATCCAGGTCATATTCAGATAATATCTGTTTGATAGAATCTGTTGCCTTGTCTTTGATATACTCTTCCAAAGTTGGGTCTACTTCCGGAGCTTCCGACTCAACCAGTTCAATACCCATTTCCGCAATAATTTCTCGTTGAGCTTGAATAAGGTCACAAACTGCTTCATAACCAAAATCAATTGCCTCAATAATATCTTGTTCCGGTAACTGATTTGCTCCTGCTTCTACCATAATCACCCCTTGGGGAGACCCAGCAACAACCAAATCTAAATCGCCATTTTTGACTTCACGGTAAGTTGGATTAATAATAAAATCGTCTCCTACCAAACCTACCCGTACTGCCGCCATTGGGCCATAAAATGGTAATTGAGCTAGTAATACTGCTACAGAAGCACCCGTCACAGCTAGCACATCTGGTGGCACTTCTTCATCCATAGACAAAGTTGTGGCCACAATTTGAATATCATTACGCAACCAGCTTGGAAATAAAGGGCGTAGCGGCCTATCAATCAAACGACCAGTCAGTGTTACCTTTTCTGGTGGGCGACCTTCCCTACGCAAAAAACCACCTGGAATTTTACCACCAGCGTAGAGTCTTTCTTCATAGTCCACCAAAAGAGGTAGGAAATCTATTCCTTCTCTACCTGGGGCAGTGGTGGCCGTCACTAACACCGCTGTGTCTCCTGACTCTATCATCACGGCACCACCAGCTTGAGGCGCAAATAAACCAACTTTTAGTCTAATATCCCGTCCATCAAAGGATATGGATTTGTCTATCTCTTCCATCCAGTTTTTTTCCTTCTCTAATCATATTATTCTTTCACTTCTGTGGAAATCGTAACATTGTTACTGGGGCAATTGTTAGAAGTCAGAAGTCAGAAGTCAGAAGTCAGAAGTTAGAAGTCAGAAGTCAGAAGTTTTTTGAAGTCTAGTAGTTGACTGACACTCCTTAGCTGTTTTTAGTGGTAAACGAGTCAAACGTGGTTTATACAAAACTTCCACTGGTAGAATAATAAATAGACATCTCCTCCATGCATAGGGAGTAGGGAGTAGGGAGTAGGGAGTAGGGAACCCACCCCTCGCCCCTCCGGTGGAGGGGAAGAATTGATAATTTTTGTGCGATAATTGATTTGATTTTTTATTATTGGAGATGTCTAATGCTGATATCAATGGAAGCATGAACATAGCCAGAAAAGTAATTCCCAATGCTTTTGAGGGAATAGAGGGATTGCCGTTTATCCCGCTCCGTTTTAGACCTTTGGACTAAGATTACAAACGTAGATGTCTAATTGTGTCTACCTTTAGGTATATTTGTCAAGATTTCTACGAGTGGTAAATACTATGTTTCAACACATTAATGCTGGGAGCAAATCGGCTAACAGGATATCATAACTGCCAAACTAAATAACAAGTAATACAAGTATTACACATAAGAAAAAAAATATGACGCACCTATCATCTAATAGCCAGACAAATGATTCTGGTAATAAACGGCAGGTTGCCGATTTAATTTTGGACACAGTTTACACCAAGCTGAACATAAATTCTGATTTTAATAGGTTATATGATGATATTGTAACCGCCATTAGTCTCGCGCCTGATTATACTAATAACTATTTTTGTCTTTACAAAGTACTGATTTTTCATGGCAAGGAGCAAAGCCAGCTTTATAAAATACTCATTGACACCTGGAAAGAACGCGGGCAAGATAGCACAATATGTTATGACTTTATCACACTGTTCAAAGAAGGATTTCCTTTTGAGATAACAGCGGAATTAAAAAAGACAATTCAGGATGTAGCGCTCATAATAAAAATATCAGATGATATCCGGTATATCGATCTACTCGAATTTACTTTCGGCTCACCCCAGGGTGATTACCTCTATATTGGTCGTATTCCTGACCCAAAGCTGATCTGTTCAATCAGGGACTTTGACTCATTAACCACCGGCAAGCTTACTATTATTGAAGATCTTATCAAGAAAGGAAAAGACAAAAGAATCATTGGTCATTTAGGCACATGGATATCCTGTGATGAGCGCACTGTTTTTGGTCCTGCCATTGATACAGTATACTATAATTATTCGTTACATAAAACTATTTATACCAATGAAACTTTTTGTAAATCAGTTAAAACCATTTTTGAGGTAGGTACTGGAACAGGATTTTTACTATGTTCTATGATCGGCAAGTTTCATAATAATAACCCCACAATTTTAGGGAGTGACGCATCTGAGAAAGCCCGGAAAGTGGCAATAATCAATATAAAAAGAACAATTTCTGATTTACACATATCGGATAACCAGATTCAATTTAATATTACTTTAGATGAAGATAGTCTGAAAAATATTCCGGACAATAGTATTGATATTCTTTTGACAAATCCTCCTTATATTCCAGAATATGATGTACTAGATTATAATCCATACTCTGGAACTAAGGTAATCAAAGATGTATTGGTTACTTATGGTCATAAAAAACTCAGTAGACATGGGATATTAATCATTCTCTATAGCTCTCTTTGTGCTAGAAAAATAGATGAATATTTAAAACAGTCACATTTATTTCCTTTTAAGTTGGGAGTATCAAAAAAAGTTCCCCTTGATTTGCGGGAAGTGAGCCGTGATACCCGCTGGATAGATATGTTAAAAAGAAACCATGGACTTGAACAGCAGCTATACCATGATAAATATCTCTATTGGCATGAATTAACCATGCTCGCTCTGGTAAAAAATAGAGCGACATGGGAAAATCATTTTGAAAGAATAGAATAATACTATGAATATTTGTGTCTATTGCGGTTCCTCTGCGGGAACCTCTGAAATTATTAAAAGAGCTGCCTACCAACTAGGCGAAGAGCTGGCAAAAAATGGATTTGGTCTGGTCTATGGCGGGGCTAATGTTGGACTTATGGGAGCTGTTGCTGACGGATCTCTATCTAGCGGGGGTCAGGTATATGGTGTACTGCCCAGGGAACTCATAAAATATGAAATCGTTCATAAGGGACTTACAGAGTTACAAATAACTGATTCTATGCATGAGAGAAAAAGTGAAATGGAAAAGAAAGCTGATGCTTTTGTCACTCTTCCTGGAGCAGTAGGTACCTGGGAGGAATTTTTTGAACAATTGACCTGGGGACAAATCGGTATTCACTGCAAAAAGGTATATCTTTTAAATATTGATAGTTACTATGACTTGTTAATAGCTTTTATTAAAAAATCATTCGCCATGGGATTTACCCAACAGGCTACCATGGATAACTTATATATCTGTAATGATGTTTCCAGGGTAATACAGCTACTCGTTGAACAGAGGAGAAAAGGTGGAATTAAAAAAAATAATTGAGTCAGGACTTACACAAAAAAGAAAGTAAAATATGGATCTCAAGCTTGCCAGATAGGAAAAAAGGCATTGGACATTTACAGGAGAGAGGAAATAGGGAAAAAATAACTGATAATTTTTGTACGATAATTGATTTTATGTTTTATTTTAAAGATATATGCAATTTAGCATTTACAGAACGACACAGCTCCGAAAGGCAACAGCTCCGAAAGGCAACAGGGTAAAGAAAAACATAAATATTAAAGAGGAAAAAAAGTGAAAAATTTAGAATTTATGGAATTTATGATTTTTTCTTTTAGGAATAAATCACAAATTAAGATGTAACTACCTTTGCATGAATTTGGTATAATAGTTTTTTTCATTTCCTGAAGCACTCAAACAGAGGAGATGAGTAGTGAAATTTTCCAACTCTTCTAATATCTCTAGAATTTTACTCCAGATAAACCGCTATAATAACCCTACTTACCTTTCATCGCGAATGATGAAGTTTGCATCCAGTTATTTTAATTCGGATGCCGTTTTTTATTGTTAAATTTTATTGTTCAAAGATTTTGATTAGAAAAGATTAGTAATCAAAACTGGAGAGTACAAAGTTCTTCCCAAAAATAATTTGCTTTGAAGGCTGAAAGTATTACTGTAAAAGCCTTACAGTACTTACAACTCTGAATAAAGAGTTTTTAACCTTTAGATCGCTGAAAGCCTTAGCTAGCAATAGTTATTTCAAGAACTTTGCACTGTCTAGATCAAAATATAACCGTAAGTATTTCCTGCGGAATGCTGCGCAAACAGCCGTCAGCTATTAGCTAGCCTCTTACGGAGGAACTGCGGACTTCAGCTATTAATTTTGGGGAAGGTAAAAATAATTGATAAATTGAGACAGAATAAAAATTACTGTTAAAATCTCCTTCCTAAACCTTAGAAGTAATCAATAATTACTAATTGCTGTTAACCTAGTTCCTCCGGAGGAGGCTAGCTGACTGCGAGCTAGCTGTTAGCTCCGCATAATTAGGGCTTGCTGAATAAGTCTTTTTGAGCTCGACAGGGAGTAGGGAGTAGGGAGTAGGGAGTAGTGAAGAGTAAAGAGGAATCAGGGGTTGTAGAAGACATACAAAGGAAAAATTATCCCAGGCCCAAGTCTACCAAATTCTTACCCAAATACTCAATTTTTGAGCATTCTTAGGGGAGTTCAGGGGTACTTTTTCACTACCTAAAAAGCCTAAAACCTTTGTCTATAAAGACTTTTATATTTAATCAGCAAGCCCTAATTAAGGTTTAAAGCCTCTCCTTTAAAGGAGAAACAAGAAAAAATTTTCATTATTAGTCAATCCTCCCCTTGAAAAGGAGAAGTAATTATTAATTATTAATTATTAATTATTAATTGTTGAAATATAACCTTTTTGATAGATATTTAATATGGCGATTTTACATGGTTTTTGGTTTGCTCAGTCTGAACAAGATAGTTATTTCTTTATTTGGGGAGAAATTTGGCGCAGAATTACAGAAGATGACGCTGGTGAAGTAGGAAAAATAATTAGTAATCCTTATGCAATAACTGGAAATGAACTTTTGAAGCTATTCCAGGAAAAGACCGATATTTCTTTAAAAAATCAGAAAATCACAACAAACCAAACTTTAGCTCTTCCCACAAAATCATTAGAATCTAGCCAAAAACTATACCCACTTCATTCTGCGGCTAATTTCTCTGAAACCACAGAAAAGTTATATCTTTATCCCTGGCAAATAGAAGGAATTTGCCTAAACCCTATACAAACAATAGAATTTTTACGCTCTTTTCCTCTGGGCAACATCACGGAATCTTTCATTGGAGCAGATTTAATATTTTGGTCTCATGTTGCTAGATGGAGTCTTGACTTATTAGCAAGATGTAAATTTTTACCAACTATTGAACAACAATCAAATGAACAAAATTTTGCTATTTGGCAACCCTTACTTGATAGTTCTACAGACCAAAATCGACTGAAAAATTTTACCCTACAAATGCCTCTTGTTTGTCGCACATATCAACTAGATTGGCAGTCAACTATTTCCTTAGATTCCTTAGAAAATTTACAAATTATCCCCAAAAATAATACTTCAAAATTACCAAATATTAGAGCAAGTCAAGAACTACTCCAAGATTTCTTGCAAAAAACAATAGACGCACAAATTAGACAAATATCATCAGAAATATCTCAAACAGAAATTGCCTCATTAAATCCCGCAATTAAACAATGGTTAAAATCCTTATCAGAAACATCAGCTTTAAAATTACCTTCTACTAAAGAAACGCAGCAAATTAGAAAAATACTCGATAATTGGCAATCCCCACTCCAACAATATCAAACTACAGAAAATCAATTTATTACCTGTTTTCATCTTCACTCACCATCCCAAAACTCCAAAAACTGGACTCTAGAATATTGTCTTCAAGCAATAGATGACCCAGAATTTTTAGTCGATGCCAATACAATTTGGAAAAATCCTGTAGCAAGTTTCAACTATCAAGGAAGAACAATTAAATTTCCTCAAGAAACACTGCTAAGTGGCTTGGGTTTAGCATCAAGAATTTATCCAACTATTGAACCTAGTTTACAACAAGCAACTCCCCAAAATTGCCAATTAACTCCACACCAAGCTTATGCGTTTATTAAAAGTGGGAGTTGGCGATTTACAGATAGTGGTTTAGGAGTGATTTTACCACCTAGTTTAGCTAATAGAGAAGGATGGGCTTCTCGCTTAGGTTTAAGTATTTGTGCCCAAGCTCCAAGAATTAAAAAAACTGAAAGACTAGGCTTAAAAAGTCTCCTCAATTTTCAGTGGGAATTGTCTATTGGAGGTCAGAAATTAACCAAGGCCGAATTTAATAAATTAGTAGCAAAAGATAGTCCCTTAGTAGAAATTAACGGCGAGTGGGTGGAACTACAACCCCAAGATGTGCGGGCAGCCCAAAATTTCTTTGCCAGTCGTCAAGACGAAATGGCCTTATCTTTAGAAGATGCTTTGCGATTGGCCACCGGAGACACTCAAGTTATGGAAAAGTTACCCGTCGTTAATTTTGAAGCTGGTGGTCAACTTCAGGAACTTCTGGACACTTTGACGAATAATCGTTCCTTAGAGGAAATTCCAACTCCGAAGAATTTTCATGGGGAATTACGTCCTTATCAAGCACGAGGCGTAAGTTGGTTAACATTTTTGGAACGTTGGGGTTTGGGTGCTTGTTTGGCAGATGATATGGGTCTCGGTAAGACCATTCAAACAATAGCCTTTCTTCTCAATCAACAAGAACAAGAATTACTAGAAGCACCTACATTATTAGTGTGTCCTACTTCAGTATTAGGGAACTGGGAAAGGGAAGTTAAAAAATTCGGACCAACCTTAAAAGTAATAGTACATCACGGCGATAAACGTGCCAAAGGTAAAGAGTTTTTCAAAGTAGTTAAAGACAAACATTTAGTAATTACCAGTTACGCTTTATTGTATCGAGATGAAAAAATATTACAGACAATAAAATGGCAGGCAGTAATAGTTGATGAAGCTCAAAATATCAAAAATCCAGAGGCAAAACAATCTCAAGCTGCGAGAAAATTAGAAGCATCCTTTAGAATTGGTTTAACAGGAACTCCCGTAGAAAATCGCCTTTCAGAATTATGGTCAATTTTAGATTTTTTGAACCCTGGATATTTAGGAAAAAAACAATTTTTCCAACGTCGCTTTGCTATTCCTATTGAAAAATATGGGGATACAAATTCATTACAAACTTTGCGTTCTCTGGTTCAACCATTTATTTTACGTCGGCTCAAAACTGATAAAGATATTATTCAAGACTTACCAGAAAAACAAGAAAATACTATCTTTTGCCCATTAGCAAATGAACAAGCAAAACTTTATCAAGATATAGTTGAAACTTCTTTAGCAGAGATTGAAGCTGCTGATGGTATTCAGCGGAGAGGTAAAATTTTAGCCCTATTGGTAAAACTCAAACAACTTTGTAACCATCCCGTACTTCTACAAATCAAAAAAGGTAGTAGGAAAAAAGTAGAAATTAGCGATAAAAATTCAGGAAAATTGCAACGTTTATTTGCGATGTTAGAAGAAATAATTTCAGAAACAGAAAGGGCGATTATTTTTACTCAATTTGCTGAATGGGGAAAAGTTTTACAAACTTATTTGCAAGAAAAATTAGGCACAGAAGTATCATTTTTATATGGAGCAACTCGCAAAAATCAAAGAGAAGAAATGGTAGACAGATTCCAACAAGACCCTCAAGGCCCACCAGTAATGATTCTTTCTTTAAAAGCGGGAGGTACTGGTTTAAATTTAACTCGTGCTAATCATGTTTTTCACTTTGATAGATGGTGGAATCCAGCAGTAGAAAATCAGGCTACAGACCGGGTATTTAGAATTGGTCAAACCCGGAATGTTCAGGTACATAAATTTGTCTGTACCGGAACTTTAGAAGAGAAAATACATGACTTAATTGAAAGTAAAAAAGAACTAGCAGAACAAGTAGTAGGTGCAGGCGAACAATGGTTAACTGAACTAGATACAGACCAGTTGAGAAATTTATTAATACTTGATAGAAATAAAGTAATTGAAGAAGATTCAGGAATAATGAATAATGAATAATTAATAATTAATAATGAAAACGATCTATATAGTAGATATATATGGTCGCATCTCTGATGTGCAAAAATACAATGAATAATGAATAATGAATAATTAATAATTAATAATGAATAATGAAAACGATCTATATAGTAGATATATATGGGTGTATCTCTGATGTGCAAAAATACTTTTTTCCTATGTATTTCCTATTCCTTGTTGTCTGTTGCCTGTTACTTGTTGCCTATTTCCTGTTGCCTAAAAACAATAAATTTTTGGCTTTATTCTTGCATTGAGATTTACCCACATATATAGCATAAGTACTTAGCCAGTTATCGAATTTGAGGTTTAACTGATTCTTTATTCCTTCTTACTTCCTACTTACTCATCAAATTTGAGGGTTAACTTCTTCCTTCTTCCTTCTTCCTTCTTCCTTCTTAACTTCTTAATAAAAAAATGACTAACTACAACAACTCACAAAACGATAAAGAATGGTGGACTCAACAATGGATAGACTTGTTAAATTCTTATCGATTTAAAAAGCGATTAGAAAGAGCAAGAAATTATGCCAGACAAGGAAATGTTCTTAGTATAGAATTTAAAGACAAAGAAATTATTTCCCAAGTTCAAGGAACAGCTCCAGAACCTTATAAACAATCATTATGGCTAGATACTTTTAGCGATGAAGACTGGAATTATGTCATTGAAACAATGTCACAAAGAGCAATTTTCACTGCCAAATTATTAGCAGGAGAAATGCCTCAAAATATAGAAGAAGTTTTTGCTGCTAATGGTTTAAGATTATTTCCATTTACCTTAGACGACATCCATGCTAAATGTGACTGCCCAGACCCAAAAAGAGTTTGTAAACATATTGCAGCAGTTTATTATATATTAGGCGATCGCTTTAGTGACGATCCATTTTTATTATTTCAATTGCGCGGTCGTAGCAAAGAAAAAATATTAGAAGTTCTTCGACAAAAACGCGGTCAAAGTCAAGAAGAAAATTCCATAATTACAGAAAAAATCACAGCAGAAAAAACACAAAAATCTTCAATTTCAGCAATTCAAGAATCTATAAATTTTGAACATTTTTGGGAATACAAACAAAAGCTAGATTCATCCCTAGTAGTAATTACACCGCCCCCAAGTAATGAGACAGTTTTAGATGTTTTAGGACCTCTTCCTTTAGGTACATCTGCCAATATTATCGAGGATTATTTTAAGAAAATTTATCAAAATATTAGTCAGCAGGCAGTAATAACCGCCTTAAACCAGGGACAAGATAATTAATAATTAATAATTAATAATTAATAATTAATAATTAGGGTTTGCTGAAAAAGTCTTATGGGTAAGAGTAGGAGACAGGAGACAACGCACCCCTAGCCCCTCCCAGGAGGGGAGGGGAAGACAGGAGAAATGGTTCGGGAGCGAGAAGGTAGGAGCTAAGTTTTGTCCCAAGATTATTCTGCCCAACTATGCGCCTAAAATACTAACTTTTTGACCTACATTCAGCACTTCAAGAGCGTATCATTAAAGGTAGTATATAAATCTGTAGCTTGGTAGATATTTATAGTATGCAAATCATCTCAATTACTTTTTTCGTTCATCAAATTCCGAGTAAAAAATTTACGCATAAATACTTGTTTGATCGTGTACTTGATCATGACAACTATGATTTTCTTCTAAAATTCTGTCTCCTGTCTCCTGTGTCCTGTCTCCTTCTTCGTTTGCTACATTTTGTGGTAAAGACTTTTGAGCGCAAACCCTAATTACTATTGCTAAATTAACAGTTCCATTCTTGCATAATAATTACTCCACACAAACTTAATAATTGTAACTGAGTTATTCTATTGGTGTAAGCATTCAGCTATTAGCCAGCCTCCTACCGGAGGAACTGCGGACTTCAGCTAGCCTCCTCCGGAGGAACTGCGGACTTCAGCAATAATACCTTGTGCTTAAGGACAAGTTTTAAATGAATATAG